>PANS01000048.1 GCA_002708415.1 Micavibrio sp.
GGTGCTTATTTATCTGAGTTTCCAGCTGATAAATTTCAAGGGCGTGGTATTCTTATTGATGCACGCGGTAGAAATGTTATCGATACAGACATCTTAGACTCTTATGACATACAAAAAGGTGACATCGTTCTGGTCTGGACAGATTGGGATAAAAAATATCGTACGGATGCTTATTTTGAATCTTGGCCGATCATGACAGTTGAGTTTGCCCAAGCGCTCGTTGATAAGAAAATAACAATCATTGGTATGGATACGGCTGGACCAGAAATGGAAGAAACCTTCCCTGTCCATAAAACTTTTCTACCCAATGATGTCCTGATCATTGAAAATATGGCCAATTTAGACGCTTTAGAAGGAAAAAACTTTATCGTGCATGCCTACCCAATTAAGTACAAAGCAGACGCCGCACCCGTTCGCGTTATTGCAGAAATCCAATCATAAATAAAAATATCGTGACGTTTTCTGGCATCCTGCTAAAATCTTTTCATGACTCAAAAATATGAATATAAAGTCGCCATTTATCGCGAACCACTTTTAGGATCAATCTTTCTTCAAGGTTCAAAAGTAAACCCTGTCAGATACTCAGAATTTCTTAATAAAAATGCTACCGAGGGCTGGCGGGTCAAAACGATGGAACGTGAAAGCCGCCGAGAGCTTCTGTTTTTCAAGCGTGAAGCTTTTGTCACAATTTTGGAAAGAGAAAAATCATGAGTATAGACAAACGCAGAAAAGCTTACTCTCTTACGCTCATTGGCTGCCTTTTAGCCATAACAGTAATTGGCCTTGCCAATGTCTGGAGTCCAAATCTATTAGATGCCACACTTTACAAAGTTTTAGGCACCCTGGCGATTGTTATGGGTTTAAGCGGTCTGCTTTACACCCTCACTTTTCGTGATGGTGAAGAGAAAACAGAAAGAAGCCTCGTCATGATAATTGGTGGTGTATCGACGGCTCTTGCCGCGATGTTCATTGCGCAAATTTGGTTTGAGGCTCTTGGCGGCATCCTCTTTGGAAAACTTACAACAACAGGCATTATTATTGCCGTTCTTGCTGGATTAATCATCACACTTAAAGATGACTTTTTTGAAAATAAACGCCTGAAAGACGAAAACTATCTGGATTAACCATGACAGACATCCCTGCCCCAACAGAAGGCCAAAGTGCGCCACTACAACACACAAAAACGCTTCATGAGCGCATCATCATCGGCCTCGGATGGGACGTTCGTGAAAGCAAAGTTGGAACCGTCAGCCACATCATTTCAAAAGACAGTCAGCATGATTTAGATATTAACTGCTTTGTTTATGATCAAAATCGTACTTTTATTGACTTTGTTGGCGCAGAAGCAGCCGACAATATGGATGAAAGCGGTAAAATCTACCATAGCGGCGACAATATGTGCGGTACAGGTGAAGGTGATGATGAGACAATAACAGTTGAACTTGCCAATATCCCCGCGCACTATCACGCTCTTGTCTTTTTAGTCGAAGTTTCAGGCATTCACGTCTTTTCGGAAGTAGAAAACCCCGAAGCGCGTATCGTTGACAGTATGAGCAATAAAGAGCTTATAAACGCGCAACTTACCGATGAACGCGCTCAAAACAGCAAAGCTTTCGTCTTTGCTTCAATTACACGTGACAATAACTCTCCTACAGGCTGGACTTTAACGAATATTAGCGATCACCCTGACATCTCACAAATTCAGGAATGGGGACAGTATCTCGCACAATATGCTTAATTCCTCACGGTATTTTAAAACAGGTTGACACCGAAGATTGATTTTTGAGGATGATTTTAAAATCGTTCAATATTTAAACTGCATCTCGTATCTATTTGCTTGAATTTACACTATAAGCTTGGTAACAAACTCTGACGGATACGTGGCCGAGTGGCTGAAGGCGCTCCCCTGCTAAGGGAGTATGGGGTTTATAGCCTCATCGTGGGTTCGAATCCCACCGTGTCCGCCATTTTTTCTTTCAAAAGGCGCTAATTCTATGACCTCCACCTTTTTAAACCAGCTCTTAAACTTCCCTTCTCCTTTTATCGACAAATCCAGCAAACATAAAATTTGCATCAATCTTCTCAATCAAGTTGAAGTTAAGGAATTTATAGATTCTCAGCATGAAGCGGTTCAACTTCAGATCAAGCAGACTGGCTTCAATGGTACAGCAGGAACGCAAACTATACTGCGTGATGAAGATGCTCTCGTCAAAACCATCCTCATTGGCTATGACGATGATTTAAGCATTTATACTCTGTCGAGTGTTTTTGCCTTTATTCAAGACTCATTCAGCGCTAATTTTATCTCATCAACCACATTTACAATTGATGAAAAAAATCTTGATACAGATCAGCTGGACAAGCTTTGTACAGGTTGGGGAATTGCCGCATATAAGTTTGATGCACATAAAAAAGATAAAAACGCAAAGCCTGCGCCACTTCTTGTCTGGCCTAAAAATGCCAATCAAGATTTTATAACGGCGCAAGTCTCATCAATCTGCCTAATCAGAAATCTTATAAATACACCGCCTAATATTTTAGGGACTGATGAACTGACGCAGGTTGCACAAGAAGTAGCCAAAAAATTCAAAGCCAAAACAAAAATTATAAAAGATGAAGAACTGCAAAAGCAGAACTTCCCATTGATTTATACGGTTGGTAAGGCCAGCCCTCGTCGCCCACAACTCGTTGATATGACGTGGGGGAAAAAAACAAACCCTAAGCTCACAATCGTGGGGAAAGGTATTATTTATGACACGGGTGGCCTTAACCTAAAACCTGGCATGTATATGCGTGACATGAAAAAAGATATGGGCGGCGCGGCGCACGCGCTTGGTCTTGCTTGGATTATCATGGCACTTAAATTGCCTATTCAACTACGCGTATTGCTCCCTATTGCAGAGAACTCTGTCGCTGGTAACTCATACCGCCCTGGCGATATTCTAACCAGTCGTAAAGGACTAAGTGTTGAAATTGGTGATACTGATGCCGAGGGCCGCCTCGTAGTTGCTGATGCCCTTGCTTATGCTTCAGAAGATAACCCTGAACTGATGATTGATTTTTGCACACTCACGGGCGCGGCGCGCGTAGCGCTCGGCTATGATATCCCTGCTTTCTTCTCAAATAAAGAAGACATCATTGATAGCCTTCGTAAATCAAGTGTCGAGGAGCATGATCCTGTTTGGCCCCTTCCACTTTGGAAAGGTTATATGAAAGACATTCAAACTCCGATTGCCGACCTTTGTAATGACGGAAAGGGGCGCGCTGGAGCAATTTATGGTGGATTATTTCTAGAAGCCTTTGTTGGTGACGATATAGACTGGGTTCATCTTGATTGCTATGCGTGGGAACAAACTGGTAAAGCAGGTCGTCCACAAGGTGGAGCAGATACTGGCATGCGCGCCATTTTCAAAATGCTTCAAACACGCTATACTTAACTCATGATTTTAACAGTCATTACACCTTTTGCTGATATTCTGGGAGACCCGCAAGAACCCAACATGATCAGTGATGCCGATAGTCAGCTTCTCTTTGGTGAAACATTCGAAGTAGAAAAATCACATGGTGCTTATGTTTATGGCCGCAGCACGCTTGACGGTTACAAAGGTTTTGTAGAGCGTGGACAACTCATCAAAAATGGTCCCGAGGCCAACGCTGTAATAAACGTTCCCTTAACCCACCTTTACCCCGATCACAACTTTAAATCACGCCCCGATATTCAACTCAGTTTTTTTTCTAAAATAAAACTAAGTGGCACGACAGAAAATGAGTTTTCTCAGCTTTCTAGCGGCGAATGGATTTTTACCGATCACACGGCAAAATTGAACAATATAAATCTCAATAAAGACCTCGCTGATATAGCATCAATGTTTTTAAACGCACCATATTTATATGGGGGTCGCTCTGCTCTGGGCATTGATTGCTCTGGACTTGTGCAGGCCGCAATACTTGGAACTGGTGCTCCCTGCCCCCCCCGTGACAGCATTGATCAGAGCAAATCTATTGGAACAGAAGTGTCAAAAGATAAATTACAGCGCAATGATATTGTGTTTTTTAATGGTCATGTTGGCATTATGGTGGATGAAACAAACATTATAAATGCCACAGCGCGTTATATGACCACACTCATTGAGCCACTCAGTGAATTAGAAAAAGCGTATGGTGATATTACAGCAATAAAACGTTTGTAACGCCGCATTTTTGCTTTTCAACTATAGCTGGATTTTTAAATCATCATCCATAATAAAAAATGCAGTTTAAATGCTGGCTTTTTTATTATTTATCTTCTTCGCGTACATCATATGTTGAAGTATATCTATCAGAAAATGGATTTGCATTTTGATGCTTTCTTTCCTCTAAAGGCTCTGCCTCTTTAAATGGCTCGTCTTTCCCAGACACAACCGTAGGGCCCATATATTCAACTTCTGTTGGGAGCGGATACTTACCAACGTCTTTATCATGATAATTTGGTAGTCCATAAGGCTTCGCTTTAACACCAACAAAATTGACCGTAATAACTTCTGGTATTTTATTGGCATTATAACCAACCTTATAAATATCTGGTGAGACCGTAACCGTTCTCTCACGATTTCCCTCGGCCATACAAGTCACATCCATATCTTTAGACGTTCTTGTAATTGTTATCGTCTGATCCGTATAAGCCACATATTTATAATCTTGATTATGCAAGTAGCACTTCGCATTCACCGCCCCAGGTGTCTTCACGGTAACCTTTTGCGTTTCAAAATGAATATCAGGCTTAGCGCACGCAGCAATAAGCAGTAAAGAGACCGATAGTAGCAATGAATGAGGGGTAAATTTTTGAGCCATGCCAGATTATCCAATAAAAATGCAACGAAAGTGTGAATCAAGTACTTAAGACAAGATACAGCAATCCAATATGACTGTCTATTAGATGGCGAGATTAAGCTGCTTTCTTACCCGCATCATTTTTGGGAGTTTGAACAGAAAAGTCGAGCCCATCCCCCTTAACGCTAACACGCACCATAGAACCATCAAGAATATCCCCCTGAAGAATTCTCTCGGCAAGTTTATTTTGAAGCTCGGACTGAATAACACGTTTTAGTGGACGAGCACCATAGGCTGGATCATACCCCTTATCAGCCAGCCATTTCTTCGCCTTTTCATCAACTTGAAGCGTAACACGGCGCTCTGCAAGTAGACCATGCAAATATCCAAGCTGAATATCGACAATCCCCGTCATCACTTCGCGACCAAGACGGCTAAAGAGAAGTGTTTCATCAAGACGGTTTAAGAATTCTGGACGGAAAGCCCCTTGAACGGCGTTCATAACTTGATCACGAACCGTTTCAACATCTTCGCCCTCTTTAAGGTTTACTAAATGCTCAGCGCCTAAATTAGACGTCATAATCATAACCGTATTACTAAAATCAACCGTACGGCCCTGCCCATCGGTCAAACGACCATCATCAAGAACTTGTAGCAACACGTTAAAGACATCGGGATGCGCCTTCTCAACTTCATCAAATAAAACTACCTGATATGGACGGCGACGAACAGCTTCCGTCAACGCACCTCCTTCTTCGTATCCCACATAACCTGGAGGAGCGCCAATCATACGCGAAACCGCGTGTTTTTCCATATATTCAGACATGTCCAAACGTACCATCGCCGTATCATCATCAAAGAGAAACTCTGCCAAAGCTTTTGTAAGCTCAGTTTTACCAACACCTGTTGGCCCCAAGAACAAGAACGAACCAATAGGTCGGTTTGGTGATTGAAGCCCCGCACGCGCACGGCGTACAGCATTGGAAACAGCAACAACGGCTTGATCTTGCCCAACAACACGTTCAGTCAGCTTCTTTTCCATCTCAAGGAGTTTTTCACGTTCACCTTCCATCATTTTATCGACAGGAATACCAGTCCACTTACTAACGACAACAGCAATATCATCCTCTGTCACCTCTTCATCAATCATATGATCTTCGGTAACTTTAGAAGCTTTTTCCAACAAAGACTCTAATTCTGGGATTTGGCTATATTTAAGCTCACTCGCACGCGTCCAATCACTATCACGTTCAGCTTGCTCAAGTTCTATGCGGGCGCGATCTAACTGCTCAGTCACCTTTTGCGAGGCATTGAGTTTCTCTTTCTCACGCGTCCACTTCTTCGTTAAACCTTCGGATTCTTCTTCCAAAGACGCCAACTCATCCACCAATTTACTTAAACGATCCTTTGATGCCTTGTCTGTTTCCTTTGAAAGCGCTTCTTTTTCGATTTTAAGCTGCACAATACGGCGATCCAGTTCATCAATTTTTTCTGGTTTGCTATCAACTACCATGCGAAGGCGTGAAGAAGCTTCGTCAATCAAATCAATGGCCTTATCTGGCAAAAAACGATCCGTAATATAGCGATTTGATAAGTTTGCTGCACTCACAATGGCAGAATCCGTGATACGTACGCCATGATGGGCTTCATATTTTTCTTTCAAGCCACGCAAAATAGAGATTGTATCTTCAACCGTTGGCTCTGGCGTAAAGACAGGCTGAAAACGACGAGCAAGCGCCGCATCTTTTTCAATATATTTACGATATTCCTCAAGTGTTGTGGCCCCAACCATGTGAAGCTCGCCGCGGGCAAGAGCGGGTTTAAGCATATTTGACGCGTCCATAGAGCCTTCAGATTTACCCGCCCCAACAAGCGTATGTAACTCATCTAGAAAGAGAACAATCTCCCCTGAGGCCGTTTTAACTTCATCTAAAACGGCTTTTAAACGTTCTTCAAATTCACCGCGGAACTTTGCACCAGCAACAAGGGCGCCAAGATCCAATGACATTAAACGTTTATCTTTAAGGCTTTCAGGTACATCGCCATTGATAATACGTTGCGCAAGGCCTTCAGCAATGGCAGTTTTACCAACTCCAGGCTCGCCAATAAGAACAGGATTATTCTTTGTGCGGCGCGATAATATCTGTATCGTGCGACGAATTTCCTCATCACGGCCAATAATTGGATCCAATTTACCATCACGCGCCGATTGCGTTAAATCAGTCGCATATTTTTTCAGCGCATCAAGCTGATCTTCAGCATTAGCTGTATCCGCTGTGCGCCCTTTACGCATTGCGTTCACTGCTTTATTAAGGGGTTCTGACTTAATATTAGATTTTTCAAAAACTTCACCAATATCTGCCGATTTTGCCATCACCATAGCCTGCAAAATACGCTCTGCAGTAATAAAGCTATCTCCTGATTTTTCAGATAAATTCAATGCTTTATCGAATATTTTTGAGAGATCACCTGAAATACGTAATTGCCCTGCTCCTGGCCCAGAAACAGCTGGAAACTTTGCTAGCGCAGTATTTATTTCCTTCTTTAAGCGTGCCAAATCACCGCCGGATTCCTCGACAAGACGAGCAACAATAGCATCCTCATCATCCAGCATGACCTTTAAAAGGTGCTCTGGCTCCATAGACTGATGATCAGAGCGCATCGCAAGCGTTTGAGCTTGCTGTAAAAATGAACGTGATTTTTCAGTGAACTTGTCGAAATCCATAAGATGGCCTCCAAAAAAAGAATAGTTAAGAAGAACTCTATTTAATAAAAAGATACTCTTATTACAACATGAAGCCAATTGATTTTAGTCAAAAAAAAGACGACTAAAAAGCCGTCTTAATTATAAAAAAGAAAAGAGAGAATAATATTAAGCGTCTTCAAGTTCTTTCGTCTGTACGTTTTCAGAAGAGGCCGTACTTGTTACATTAACTTCATCACCTAAAATACTGTTTGGTAAGGATAAATCATCATTACCATTTTCTGAAACAGAGTTTTCTTGAGATTTTTCCTGTTGTGCTTGAGCAGGTTTATTCTTTTCAGCCTGATCATTCCAGGAAATAATAACACGCTGGTAATGCTCTGCATGTTGCAAGTAACTTTCAGCTAAAACATAATCTCCTGCAGCTCTCGCATCTTTGGCAAGGGCTTCATATTTCTCGCAAATTTGGTGCGCCGTACCACGAATACGAACATCAGGGCCGTTACTATCAAACACCTTCGCGCGGTTATTGCCACCACCACGTCTACCGTTGTTATTGCCGCCACGACCACGAGACCGTCTATTTGAGTTATTATGCTTCATTTTTCTCTCTTACTTTTTATTTTTATAGTTTTAATTTTCTTATTGGTTTACTTAAAAAGCTAAAACCTATTCTCTGTTACTCTATCTTAGGCATTTACCTAATAATTTAATTTACTAACAGAATCATCCACACGTACAAGTTTACGTGATTCACGTACACTTGCCTAATAGTTTATTCATAATGCTGTTATAAGCTCAGATGTCTCCCCAGACCTTTTTTATAACTAACGCTTCATGTTCTGAACTGTTTAGACAATACCGCTGTGAGCAATTTTTAATCAAGAGAGCGACTCAAAAAAAAATTATTTATCCCCACAGGATATTTCCACAACCCTCGGAATCCCCGCCAAATCAGCTTCCGAGTCGCATAGCTGAAGACTAGATTCATCCACGAGTCGCGCGATGTCAGAAAGTTGATTTTGACCAATCTCAAAAAAGGCACGTCCCGCCTTATTTAGGTGTGTATTTAATTTAGAAAAAATAATTTTATAGGGGTCCAAACCATGAACACCACCAAACAAAGCGAGAGAAGGATCATGATTCCGTACCTCTTTTGGTAATGATTCTTTATCAAGATTCGGAATATAAGGTGGATTCGACACGATTAAATCAAACTTTCTACACTCAAGATTCGTAAACCAATCACTTTCAATAAACTCAATTCGATTATTCATTTTGTGTTTTTGTGAATTTTCTTCCGCAATTTTTAATGCGGTAGCACTTTTATCAATAGCTATCGCCTTCGCATTTGGTAACTCCGAAAGCAAAGAGATCGGAATACAGCCCGTTCCCGTCCCCATATCAAGGATAGTAAGCGCATCGTCACGGCGCCCCTGCCTGTCAATCCACTTTAAAGCTTGCTCAATGAGTATTTCTGTTTCTGGCCTCGGAGAGAGCGTGTCTTTTGTAACCTTAAAGTCCATCCCCCAAAACTCACGCATTCCAAAAATCTTGGAAATAGGCTCGCCACTAAGACGGCGCCTAACCGACTCATTCACGTTTTTTTCAACAGACTTATCCACAGATTTATCACCAGAGACAATAAAATCCGCCTGATCAAACTCCGCGTACGCGCAAATCAACAACCTTGCATCCAAATCAGGCGTTTCAATACTTCCATGCTCGCGAAATAGGGTTTTTACTGATTGGTAGAGGGTATTGTAGGTCGTCATGACCGTCTAAACATCAAGATTAGAGAGTTTTTCCGCTTGATCTTCGGCGATAAGCGCATCAATCATCTCATCAAGCCCTTCACCCACAATAATTCCATCAAGGTTATGTGATGTTAGGTTAATACGGTGATCGGACACACGGCTTTGTGGGTAGTTATAGGTACGGATACGCTCTGAACGATCCCCTGAACCCACTTGAGATTTACGGTCCGCTGCACGCTCACTATCAATAATCTGACGTTCATGATCATAAATACGGGTTTTAAGGATTTTCATCGCTTTGGCTTTATTTTTATGCTGAGATTTTTCGTCCTGAATAGAAACAGTAATCCCTGTTGGCTCATGCGTTAGACGTACCGCGCTATCAGTTGTGTTCACCGATTGGCCACCAGGGCCAGATGCACGAAAGATATCCACGCGGATATCGGCTTCATTAAGCTCAATATCAACGTCTTCGGCCTCAGGCAAAACAGCGACAGTCGCTGCGGATGTATGAACACGCCCTTGTGTTTCTGTCTTTGGAACGCGCTGAACACGGTGAACGCCCGATTCAAACTTAAGCTTGGAGAAAACATCTGTGCCGCTCACTTCCGCGATAATCTCACGATATCCGCCGACATCACTTTCAGAGGCTTCCATAACTTCTAATTTCCAACCTTGCTTAGATGCATAGCCTTTATACATTCCAAACAAATCTGCCGCAAATAGGGCTGCCTCATCACCACCCGTTCCTGCTCGGATTTCCAAAATCGCATTTTTCGTATCGGCGCTGTCTTTTGGAATAAGCGCAAGTTGAATTTGCTCTTCCAGGGCTGGAATATCTTTAGAAAGACGCAACATATCAGCTTCAGCCATTTCCTTCATATCTGGATCTTCAAGCATCTCTTGAAGATCTTCTTGTTCTTGAAGCGCTTCTTCGTATGAGTTAATCGCCGCAACAACAGAATCTAGCCCCGCATACTCGGTTGAAAGCTTCACAAGTTCTTTTGGATCGAGCCCTGGTTCCCCAAGCGCCTCTGCAAGCTCTGTATGACGTTTCTTGATTGGTTGTAGTTTCTCAACAAGGCTCATTTCTAATCTCTTTTATTACAATAAATTTACGCCTCAGACCTTACTGGCAAAGCCTTTTAAAAGGAAGAGCAAATAATAGATAAAATTCAATCTAATTTTACGAAATTATTAAACTTTCTCCTCTATTTTAAAAAGGTTAATGCTTTAAGGGACGGCAAATAAAATGGAAAACGGGTTTTTACTGGCACAAATTATCGGGCTCTGTGCGATGGGGATCAATATATTTGCTTGGCAATTGAAAAACTCACGCCATATTATTTTTTCATACGTGCCCGCTGGATCTTTATGGGCACTTCAATATATAATTTTGGGCGCTCCCTTAGGCGTCGTAATGAATGTTTGCTCGGTGATAAAAGACTTTTTTCTTACCTTTATCAACGCCGATTACGTTATTTATATTATTGGTCTTTTTATGATTTCTATATGGTCTATTGGCCTATATTTCTACGATAACTGGTATGATATTTTACCCCTCTTTGGTGCGACTGTAACAAACCTCTCCTTATTACAGCGCGACAACCGTTCTTTTGTTGCACGAGGAGTAATTTGTGCTCAAATTTTTTGGATCAGTTATAATTTAATTGTTGGCTCTTATGCCGCCGCTTTAAGCGGAATCATGGTTATCTGCTCCTCTACAATCGGCATGGCACGCCATGAAAAATGGATAATTGGAAACTGCTACCGCACTTTTGCACCAAGCCTTGTGCGTGCCCTCTTCTCATTTCCAAGCTTTAGGACGTTTCCTTAAGCGCTTGCCGCAGCAATCTCAGCCGCTTTTTCCTCAATCATATCCACAATATGATCCACAACGGACTTATCGCCATTGTTAAAACGATGTGCTTTATCGCCACCAACATAAACTTGATGGTTATTGTTACCGCCGCCTGTCAGGCCAATATCTGTCATAAGCGCTTCACCAGGCCCGTTCACAACACAGCCAATGATCGATACCGTCATCGGCGTAGTAATATGGGCAACACGATCTTCTAACTCAGCCACAGTATCAATCACTTGAAATTGCTGACGCGCACAAGATGGACATGAAATTACATTTACGCCACGGTGACGTAATCCAAGGCTTTTAAGAATATCAAATCCCGCTTTAATTTCTTCCACTGGATCGGCGCTTAAGGATACACGGATAGTATCACCAATGCCCGCCCATAAAAGATTTCCCATACCGATCGCCGATTTAATTGTCCCCGTACGTAAGCCGCCAGCCTCCGTAATGCCAACATGAAGGGGGTAATCGCAGGCATCAGCAAGTTGTTGGTACGCCGCACAAGCCATAAAGACATCAGATGCTTTACAGGAAATTTTAAAATTGAAGAAATCGTGGTCTTCTAAAATGCGAATATGATTAAGTGCGCTTTCAACCATTGCATCAGGGCAAGGTTCTCCATATTTTTCAAGTAAATCACGTTCTAACGACCCCGCATTCACACCAATACGCATAGAACAATTATTGTCTTTGGCAGCCTTAATGACTTCTCTAACACGCTCTTCAGATCCAATATTGCCAGGGTTAATACGAAGACAAGCCGCGCCATTTTCTGCCGCTTCAATACCACGCTTATAATGAAAGTGAATATCCGCCACGATGGGCACAGTGACTTCAGCAATAATCTCTTTAAGCGCCGCAGAGCTCTCTTCATCAGGGCAAGAGACACGAACGATATCCGCCCCCACTTCCTCAAGTGCATGAATTTGATCAATTGTGGCTTTAACGTCCGTCGTTAAAGTATTTGTCATCGATTGAACCGTAATCGGCGCATCGCCACCAACAGGCACATCACCCACCCAGATTTTACGGCTTTTACGCCGGTCAATCATTCTCCACGGTCTAACACTATTATGATCTTGAACCATGGTGAATATATGAAGGTTTACTTAGAGTTTTTCAATATATTTTCTATTAAAACAGCTTTTGAAGACTACTTGCATCTAAAGGAAGATTACGCCTTACCTTTGCGGGCTCTCCGAGTTTGCCGAGCTTTTTACCACCAACAAATACAGTAATACCACCGGCATTTCCCGTCGACATTACAAAGCCTTCACCTGCTTCACCGTTTGGCACCGTGTATTTGTCACCCGTTTTTAAAATCTGACGTAATACAATCTCACCTTTAGCATTTTTAATTTCTGTCCAACTATTTTCACTAACAACGAGTTCAACAAGATCAGAGGCTATCTTCTTATTAGTGACTTTCTTCAGATCATTTTCATCAGGCGCTTTTGCTTTCTTGTCCAATCCCATCACATCAATGACAGGCATATTAGATTTAGTTAGCTCCTCTGGCACTTCGGGTATTTGCTCACGAGAATGACTCGGCAACATAAACATCGACCAAAATGCGATAAAGAGTATGCCTGCCACCAAAGAGCCTAAAATAATATACGGGCTAGGCAGCTTGCTTTCTGAGTAGGTAACTGGAAAATTTAAACTTGGACGACGACGGAAAGCCGCATATTGCGCCTTAAACAAGCTGACCATTTTGTCGCCATCAAGGCCAAGATATTCCGAGTAAGCACGCACAAAACCAATCGCATAAACGCGCCCTGGCATAGCAGAGAAATGCCCCTCTTCAATGGCTTGTAATTGTGCGGAGCGAATACGTAGCGCTTGCTCCACCTCCATCACAGATAAGTTATAATGCACACGCGTCCGACGGAGAATTTCACCAACTGGTAAATCCACTTGATGCTCTGGTTGCGGAGTTTCCGCTTCCTGATTAACCATTGCCGCATTGTTCATAAGCGCAGAATACTGCAAAAGCGCCCAAACGGCTAGCTTAAATTACACAGCGGCATCTAACCCATAAGCGCTGTGAAGTGAGCGAACGGCGAGCTCTAAGTATTCTTTGGCTACAATCACACTAATTTTGATTTCAGAGGTGGAAATAACCTGAATGTTAATGCCTTTATCCGCCAATGTGCGGAACATTGTCTGTGCCACACCCGCGTGAGAGCGCATCCCAATACCAACCACAGAAATCTTCGTAATATCCGCATCTGTTTTAATAGAAATATTAGATAAATCCCCTTCTGCTTTTAAAGAGGCTAATGTTTTTTCCAGCTCACTCTCTGGCACCGTAAATGTAATATCCGTCACTTTTCCATCCTCAGAAATATTCTGAACGATCATATCAACATTGATGTTCTCTTCCGCCAAAGCATCAAAGACCTTAGCCGCAATACCCGGAATATCAGGCACATTAAAGAGCGTTACTTTTGCTTCATCTTTGGTAAAAGCCACACCGTTTACAATTTCTTGTTCCATTATATCTTCCTCTCTGGTTACGAGCGTGCCAGGTAGCTCACTACCGATAGCCTCGTCAAAACTTGATAATACTTGTACGGGAATGTCGCGCTTATACGCCATCTCCACAGACCTCACTTGCAGAACCTTGGCGCCTAATGAGGCAAGCTCTAGCATCTCTTCATAAGAAATCTTATCGATTTTCTTTGCCGCCTTGCAGATACGTGGATCAGTTGTATAAACACCATCCACATCTGTATAGATATCGCAGCGATCCGCATTCAGCGCCGCGGCCAAAGCCACCGCCGTTGTATCTGATCCACCACGCCCTAATGTAGCAATACGGTTACGTTCAGTTACCCCTTGAAAACCTGCAAGAACAGCAACCTCACGCTCATCAAAACGCTCAATCATGGCGCGCGCATCAATATCTTCAATACGCGCCTTACCATGCACTTCAGAACATTTAATCGGCACTTGCCAGCCCATCCAACTACGTGCATCAACGCCACGCTTTTGTAGGGCTATAGCCATCAACCCAGCTGTCACCTGTTCACCACTAGATACAACCGCATCATATTCGCGGTTATCGTACACTTTTGTAATATCAGAACAATAACCCACCAATTGATTGGTCACACCAGACATAGCCGATACAACGACAGCAACTTTATTCCCAAGCGCTACTTCAGCCGCAATTTTATCTGCGGCACGTTCAATACGTTCGATATCTGCGACGGATGTTCCGCCAAATTTTGCAACAATACAGCCCATAATTATCTTTATCCTCTTGCTGTTTATAACGCTTTAGCGTTAAAAAGCTTAATATGAATACAGTTGATCAAAAAGAAATTCAAAACTTTTCTAAAGATTCTTCGCATTGGTGGGATGAAAATGGCCCATTTAAGCCTTTACACCACCTTAACCCAACACGCTTAAGCTATATCAAGCAGCAAATTTGCGATCATTTTGATCGTGATGTAGAAGCGCTCGATAGCTATAAAGACCTTGATATGATTGATATTGGCTGCGGTGGCGGCCTTGTTTGTGAACCCCTCGCCCGCCTTGGTGGTAATGTCAGCGGTATTGATGCCGACGAGAATGCCATTAACGTCGCCACGGAACATGCTGTAAAATCTGACTTGGATATAAATTACGAAGCAGCCTCTTCTGAAAAATTACTGAAAAAAGAAAAACGCTATGACGTTGTGCTTGCCCTAGAGGTCATTGAACACGTGTCCGATCCATCTCTTTTTGTAAAAAGCGTTTTGGAATTGTGTAAGCCAGATGGCCTTGTGATCTTTTCAACGCTGAACCGTACACCAAAATCTTATGCCTTAGGCATTGTTGCTGCAGAATACATACTGCGCTGGGTTCCTGCAGGAACGCATGATTGGAAGAAATTTGTTAAACCGTCAGAGTTAAACCGCCATATAGTAAATGCAGGCGGCAAGACAAAAAATATCTGCGGCCTCGTTTACAGCCCACTTAACAATAAGTACGCATTAAA
>PANS01000049.1 GCA_002708415.1 Micavibrio sp.
ACGAACAGCTGATGCAGCAAGCATACGAACATTACGTTCAACACCAGCGCCAAGATCAATAATGACGACATCATACTCATTAGCGACTTCTAAAAGTTGATCACGTAATAATACAAGGCGTTGTGAAGGAAGAGCGGCTAATGATGCTTGCCCAGAACGACCAGCAATAATATCAAAATCACCTTCTTCGTAATGCTCTATCACCTTATCAAGAGCAAGACGGCCACGAATAACATCGTTTAAGTCGCGCTTAGGCATGAGGCCAAGTTGAACATCAATGTTAGCCAAGCCTAAATCACCATCAAAAAGTAAGACGCGTTTACCTTCTTGGGCTAAAGAGTGCGCCAATGTGATAGAGAACCATGTTTTTCCAACACCGCCTTTACCGCTGGCCACGGCTAGAATGTTGTTACCACGACGGATCGGCGCAGCAGACTTCGGTTTTCTGTCTGCAGCAGCTTCTTGTTTTTTGGATGCATTTTTCGACTGTGTAGACATGGACGAATTACCCTGCTTTCCGAACGGCGTTACCAGAAGACGATCTGGATGAAGACGCAGATGACATTGTGTCTCTTTCTGCGCGTGGCATCAAGAGCTGTGTTAGTTTTTTTGCAGATAGGGCTTCTAGACCATCAGCTACTTTTGCCGTAGAGCTCACATCAGCAAATGTTAAGCCTCCCTGATGGGCAGCGCTTAGTAATGATCCTAAGCGGCGGGCGACATCAATGCGCGTTGGCAATAGGTATCTTGCGCCGAGTGTCGCAAAAATGCGCGCCATATCTCCCGCCTCATCAGCGTGTGTGCCAGCAGGGAGGGCGAGGATTTGATTGCTTTCGGTAGCGCCCATCATTTGCGCTAAAGCTTTGATTTGCGCTTTATCAAATGGATTGGCGCTTGCTGTATCAATAAGAATTTGATCTGCTTTACGACAGCTCATGAGCGCTTCTTTAAGAGCTTTTGGCGTATCTGCCGTTTTAAGCTCTATATTCATGAGCTTTGTAAACGCTTCGAGTTGTTCACGCCCACCAGCACGAACAGTATCCGTTGTGATGACTGCAACATTAAGTCCAGCCATTGTGCTTCGCGCTGCCATTTTTGCAACGGCTAACGTTTTTCCGGCACCTGGAGGGCCAATAAACATGAATGGTTTTTTTGCACGAACGGTTGGAAGAGGCGCAAAGTTATAAAGCTCGTCTAATGCGCTGATGAGTGTTAAGCGTGCTTCGCTTAAGCCCATAATATTGGCGCAAGAGACAACTTGATCAAGTACTTCTTCGCTAACAGCATGGCGCAGCATTGTTTCAGTGATTTCCTCAAGAATAGTTTCTTCGTCATCATCATCTGCGTAGAGCCATTCTTGTTCAGCATCTAATGCGGCGATACGTTCTTCTTCACGCTCACTGGCATCTAACTCTTTTTCGATAGCGGCAGTGACGCGGACGGTTTTGCCCCCGTTTTCTTCACGCGTAGCCACTATAATGGCGTCTTCGCCTAGTGCCTCGCGAACCATTTGCATCGCTTCTTTCATGCTTTTCGCTGTGAACGACTTGAGCCGCATAGAGTTTGTACCGATTCCATTTGATATAAGTATAGTGTGGTGCGAATCATTCGCCTAGATCATTATGACCTAACTCACTGTTATATGTCTATATTCTGGGGATAAGTTTTTAAATTAAACCTGCCCTAAGGTCTTAATTTTAGCTTTCGGATGGATTTCGTTTTGTGACATCACCATTGTTTGTGGACGGAAGCGCTCAATAACTGAACGCACAAATGGGCGTACAGTTGGTGATGTGAGAAGAACAGGTGTTTCGCCTTGCTGAGCAAATTCATCATAGACTTCACGAACGGCTGTAATGAAATCTTGTAACTGTGTTGGTGCCATGGCGAGTTGCTTGTCTTCTGCCTCGCCAACCAATGATTCCCCAAAGGCCTGCTCCCATTCAGGAGAGAGAGTAACGAGCGGCACAAAGCCATTTACATTACGGTTTTGCTCACAAATCTGGCGGGCAAGGCGAGAGCGAATATGCTCGGTAATCATGGCGATGTTCTTTGTATAAGCGGCTGCTTCGGCAACGCCTTCTAGAATGGTCGGTAAATCACGAACAGAAACGCGTTCTGATACAAGGTTTTGCAAGATACGTTGCAAGCCGCCAATAGAAATCTGCGTTGGAATAACATCAGCAACGAGTTTTTGGTATTCGCGGGGTAGTTCATCAAGAAGTTTTTGTGTCTCTGCATAAGAAAGCAGGTCAGCCATATTATCCTTTACGATTTCTGTAATGTGCGTGGTGATAACTGTTGGTGCATCAACAACCGTATAGCCTTTAAAATGCGCTTCTTCGCGGTGTTGCTCATCAATCCACATAGCCGGAAGGTTAAAGGTAGGCTCTGTCGTCGCTTCACCAGGAAGGGTAATGGCAGCGCCAGTTGGATCCATGGTCATGAGCATGCCAGGGCGCACTTCGCCGCGACCCGCTTCGATTTCTTTGATACGAACAATATATGTGTTTGCTGGAAGTTGTAGGTTATCTTGAATGCGAACAGCAGGAAGGACGTAACCCATGTCTTCGGCTAATTGACGGCGTAAGCCTTTGATTTGATCAGTTAGTTTGTTATTTCCCTCACCTTGTACGACAGGAAGAAGGCCATAGCCAAGTTCGAGGCGAATAATATCCATGGCAAGTGCTTTAGAGATAGGTTCTTCTGCAGTAGGAGCGTTTGGACCGCCATGTTGTGTGGCATCTTCAAGTTGTAAGAGCTCTTCGGCTTCTTCATTTTGACGCCATGCTATATAAGCAAGACCGCCAAAAAGAGTGCCTAAGAAAGCAAATGGTGGGAAGGGGATTGCTGGGATAAGAGCCAAAATAAACATGATAACACAGCTCATTGCAATGGCTTTAGGGTGTCTTGTAAATTGGCTTAAAAGTGCTTTATCGGCAGCGCCATCAACCCCAGCTTTTGAGACGAGGAGGCCTGCCGCAATAGATATAACCAGAGCAGGGATTTGACTAACCAGACCATCACCAATTGTAAGAATAGTGTAGGTCGCGGCCGCATCACCCATGCTCAGATCTTTTTGCGCTGTACCAATAACAATGCCACCAATAATGTTAATGAAAACAATGAGAAGGCCAGCAATAGCATCACCGCGAACAAATTTCGCCGCACCATCCATGGCACCAAAGAAATTACTTTCTTGCTCTAGCTCCTTACGCTTGGCTTTAGCTTCATCTTCAGTAAGCAGACCGGCAGAAAGGTCTGAGTCTATTGCCATTTGTTTTCCTGGCATCGCATCTAATGTAAAGCGCGCAGCAACTTCGGCGATACGACCCGACCCTTTTGTTACAACAACAAAATTCACGATAACGAGAATTGCAAAAACAATACCGCCAACGACGTAATTGTTTTGAATAATAAGGCCACCAAAGGCTTCGATAACAGCTCCAGCAGCATCTTCACCTGTATGACCTTCTCCGAGAATTAAACGTGTGGAAGAAACATTTAACCCTAATCTAAGGGCTGTACTAATAAGGAGAACTGTCGGAAAAGTTGAAAATTCTAATGGTTTTTGAATGGATAAAACCAACATTAGAATAAAGACAGAAAATAAAATAGAAACGGATAGGCCTATATCTAATACCCAAGTTGGAATGGGGATTAGCATGAAGGTTAGAATGCTAATAAGGCCGATTGCAAGGACAACATCACCACGCAAAATACCGCCCAAAACGCTTTGCGCTTGACCCATGCTAGTAGAATTATTTGAAGACGCTTCGGCCATCGTGGAGTTTTGCCTGAGTGTTTAGAAATTATAATCTTGTATAGTGTAGTCTAATCAAGAGTTTAAGCCAACACAAAGGTCAGTGAAAGGCTAATTTCCAGATTTTCCTGTGGTTATACGTTCTAAAGCGTTGAAGGGGCGCTTTATTAAGCATACCCTTGAGGTACTTAAGATTCTATTATTTATGGAGAAAATTTTATGGAACCATTTTTTGTCTTTGTTTTTGCGCTTTTGATTGGAACGCTTGTTGTTCTTAAGAAAGCTTTTGTTCTTGTTCACCAAGGATATGAGTTCACCAAAGAACGCTTTGGGCGCTATCAAGGAACATTGGCACCAGGACTTCATGTTATGACGCCGTTCATTGAAACTATTGGCGCTAAAATCAATATGATGGAATCTGTTTTGGATGTGCCATCACAAGAAGTTATTACAAAAGATAACGCGCTTGTTCAGGTTGATGGCGTGATTTTCTATCAGGTTCTTGATGCAGCGAAGGCTGCTTATGAGGTGCGTGATCTCCAACGTGCAACGTTGAACTTAACAATGACAAATATTCGTACAGTGATGGGATCTATGGATCTTGATGAACTCTTATCAGAGCGCGATAAAATTAATGCCCGTCTTTTGACGGTTGTTGACGATGCAACAGCGCCCTGGGGTGTTAAAGTGACCCGTATTGAGATTAAAGATATTACACCGCCGCGTGATCTTGTTGATTCAATGGCGCGTCAGATGAAAGCTGAACGTGATAAACGTGCGAACATCTTGGACGCGGAAGGCTTCCGTCAGGCAGAAATTTTAAAAGCGGAAGGGGAGAAGCAGGCAGCAATTTTAGAATCTGAAGGGCGTAAAGAAGCCGCATTCCGTGACGCCGAAGCCCGTGAGCGTGAAGCACAAGCCGAGGCAACAGCAACAGAGGCAGTATCGAATGCTATTGCAAAGGGTGATGTTCAAGCGATTAACTATTTTGTGGCACAAGATTACGTTAAGGCTCTTGGACAATTTGCAACCTCACCGAATGAAAAAATATTATTTATGCCACTTGAAGCAAGTAGCGTTATTGGTGCTATTGGTGGTGTTGGAGAAATTGCGAAGCAGGCCTTTGGTGGTGGCTCGATCAAGAAGTAAGGGAGAGTATTCATGGAATTTTTAGATCAGATAGTTTTTTGGCATTGGTGGGTTGTCGCGATTGTTCTTATCGTCGTTGAAATGTCTACGATGAGCTTATTTGCTTTGTTCATCGCTATTGCTGCGGCTATTGTTGGTTTTCTCGCTTGGATAATGCCAGAGTTGAGTTGGGCAGGAGAGTTTATCCTTTTCAGTATTTTTTCTCTTGTTTCTATTGTGGGGTGGCACTTTTATCGCAAAGCACGTCCACAAAAAGCAACAGATCAACCTGCTTTGAATAAGCGCGGCCACCAATATGTGGGGCGTACTTTTACTTTGGGCGCGCCAGTTGAAAATGGCGTGGGTAAAATTAAAGTTGACGACTCGACATGGAAAGTTGAAGCGGAGGAAGACTTTAAAAAAGGTGATAAGGTTAAAGTTACTGCGCTAGATGGTGTTGTTTTGAAGGTGGAGAAAGCCTAAACATTTTGTAAAGCCTACTCTAATTACATACAAAAATTACATACAAAATGGCTATTTAAAGTGAATTTGTTGACTTTTCGACCTTTTTCTTTATTATGACAAAATAATTTAAACAAAACGGGGGATTACAATGAATAAATCAGTACTTTTTTTAGGAACAGTTGCTCTTCTTAGTTTAAATGCTTGTGATCATTATTCGGATAAAATGGCGGCGTTAGATAAAGCGGAGCCACAAACTGTGGCTTATTCTCAAACGTCAGATATTTCACAAATTGAACCTGCTGCGGGCATGTCTATGGGCGGGGCGACGAACGCGGTTGTTTCAGACCTTCCATTTAGCGGTCATTTAAGAAATAATTATATTGAGCAAGCGCGCTATGAAGAAAGCGTTTCTGATTATAAGGCGGCTAAATCTTATACAGAAAAAGCGTATACATTATCAAGCGGACAGCTTGTGTCTCCATCCACTATTCCATCAGATGTTTCTGCATCGAAACGTGATGCTTTAGAAGCGGCGCGCGCAGATCTTATTTTAGCTCTAACAACTAAGAATATCCCGCAAAATAGAGCAGAGCTTGCGAGTGCGCAAGTCAGTTTTGATTGTTGGGTTGATCAAGCGAGCGAAGCAAAAAAACAAAGCGCGTGTAAGCAAAGCTATACACAGGCAATGGCATCGCTAATCGATCCCAATGTTACTGAAATTCGTTACTCTATTTCTTTTGAAGAAAATAAAACATCTTTAACGAATGCTGATCGTGAAGTGATTGGAAATATTTTACGCGAATATGTTGGTAAAGAAGATTTGATACAAGCTGTTCAATTGATCGGTGGTAATGATTCCTTGTCTGAACATCGTCTTTCTTCTTTAAGAAGTATATTGCAATATAACGGTGTGGCATCAGAAAAAATTCATCAAGCCATGCGCGTTAATACGTCTGTAGGGTTAGAGCCTATTGAGATTATCATTCAAGAGCGTGTTCTTGAGCCAGCAGAGGCGCAAAATGCATCTGCAAATACTTCTGTTGCGCCTTATTAAGTGTTGTTGAAGATTTAACCTGCTTTAGGGATGGCGGCGCCGTCATCATTATATTGATTAAGCTTATTACGCAATGTACGGATTGAGATCCCTAGGATTTTTGCGGCATGCGTCCTGTTTCCAAGACAGTGATCAAGCGTATTGATGATCATGTCGCGTTCAACATCCGCAATCGTTTTTCCAACAAGTGCTTCAACAGCGCCCGTGTTTTGCACATCATTTGAAGCTTTTTCCCCTGCTGAACCAACGCCATTGGGATCAGGCGCATTTGCCTCACCGCCGCCAGAAGAAGTTCCTTGAGAGAAAGCGCTGTCTTGAATATGGATGGCCTCGGCCTCTATTTCTTTTTCAAGAGAAATTAAAATGGCACGATGCATTGTATTTTCAAGTTCACGAATGTTACCGCGCCAGCCATAGGCTTTTAATTTATTCTCAGCTTCTGCTGATATTTTCTTTGTTTCAACGCCATTTGCTTCGGCATATTTATCTGTAAAGAATTGCGCGAGCTCTACTATGTCACCAGGTCGTTCTCTTAAAGACGGAAGGCGGATATTTACAACATTTAAACGGAAGTATAAATCTTCGCGGAACTCACCTTTTTGAACAGATTGTTCAAGGTTGCGGTTAGATGTTGCAATAATACGCACGTTTACCTTTACAGGTTCATTGTTACCAATGCGCGTTATTTCTTTTTCTTGAAGAACGCGTAAGAGCTTGGCCTGCAATGAAGGATGCATTTCAGAAATTTCATCAAGGAGAAGTGTTCCACCATTTGCTTCTTCAAACTTACCAATACGGCGTGCTGTGGCACCTGTGAAGGCGCCTTTTTCATGACCAAACAGTTCTGACTCTAAAAGATTTTCTGGGATAGCCGCGCAATTGATTGCAATGAACGGCGCGTCTTTCCGTTTTGATTTACGATGAATGAAAGAGGACATGACCTCTTTACCTGTTCCAGATTCTCCGGTGATAAGAACGGTTGCTTCACTAGGTGCAATCTTTTCCGCGAGCTCCATAACCTGCTTCATAGCAGGATCGCTTGCGATCATTGTATTGCTCTCTTCTGTGACCGCTTCTAAAATAGCAGCGATTAAATCAGCATCTGGGGGAAGAGGGATATATTCCTTTGCCCCTTGCTCAATGGCTTTAACCGCAGAGCGTGAATCTGTACCAATGCCACATGCCACAACAGGAACATGAATGCGTTCTTTTTCTAAATCGTCAACAAGTTGCCCAATTTTTTGTTTGATGTCGCACATAACAACATCCGCACCTTTACCATTACGTAAGGCGCCAAGAGCTTCTATTGTATCTTCACAATGTATTACTTTTGCACCACGTTGCAGGGCAATTTTTCCTGCGGCGCTAATATAACCTTCTAGCTGTCCAACAATCATTAAACGCATAATAGTCATTTCCTTTTACTATTTTAGGGCGTTGTTACGCTCCTAAAGTAATTTATTACGTGTCGTCGCTTGCGCCTACTAAAAAAGTAAAATTAAACGACTATTTGTATGAGAGCTAATCAAAATAGCGAATACGATGGTTAGGTGGTAGCTCACTATTTAAAAGCATTTCGAGGCGACGTGGATTATCCTGTCTTGAAATCGATGTCATCGCAATAAGAACCAGAGTATGGATCATTGCTTCATCGTTTGAATTTCTTTCTAGTTTAGCCGCCATTGGCGCAAGTACTGCTGTCCCTAAAATAGCACCATAGAATGTTGTGAGTAGGGCAACGGCCATTGATGGTCCGATTGTTTCGGGGTTTTCAAGATCTGCTAGCATTTGTACAAGGCCGATAAGTGTTCCGATTAGTCCCATAGCTGGAGCAACTTCCGCGCCACGGCGAAGAATACTTGCAGAGCGACGATGGCGCTCAACGAGAGCATCTAGTTCTTGGGCCAGAACGCGCTCTACATCATCTGTACTGTAACCATCTGTTACAATCATTGCAGCCTTACGAAGGTGTTTATCTTTTTTGAGCTCGCCGTCAATACCAGCGAGAGCAAGAACCCCTTTTTTCTTTGTAAGCACAGAGATATCTAATAATTGACGCGCCATGATTTGCGGATCTAGTTTTTTTCTAAAGAGTGATTGTCCAAGGATACGACCAGCACTTTTTACTTCCTCCCAAGTATAGGAAATACTTGTTACCGTCATTGTTCCTAAGATAACAATCATGACAGAAGGGATGTTGAAGAAGTTAGCATTACTTCTCCCAATAAAAATAGCCCCAGCAATTAAGACAAAAGTTAAAACAAGGCCAAATACAGTGTTAAAATCTAGGGAGACTTTTGGTTTCACAATACGGATGTTGATATCCGCCTGATTATTCATCTCATTATCAGTTTTGGCCATATTAGAATTCTTCTAGTTTTTGTCAGATTTTACAATTTCAGTCATTGTTACGCCGAGTTTGTCTTCAACGACAACAACCTCACCACGAGCAACGAGACGATTATTGACGTAGATATCAATGGCTTCACCAACTTTTCTATCGAGTTCAACAACGGCTCCACGGCCGAGTTTAAGAAGTTGACTCACTTGCATGCTAGAACGCCCCAAGACAGCAGAGATTTGTACTGGAATATCGTAGATAGCTGTTACGTCATTGGCCATGGCTTCACCCATCGGCCATTCTTTTTCTTCTTCTACAGCATCTGCGTGAGGGCTTATTTCGTCTAGAGGCATGCCGTTGTCGCCAGTAGAAGCAGCATTGTTTTCTTGTGTATCATCTTGGTCAGTCATGATTATCTCCGGTTTCTGGCTGCGGCGTTTCCGCAAGTGGGACTGTATCGTTTGAATCTGTCTTATTATTTATATCATTATTTGCACTAGAAGGTACAGTTTCTTTGGTATCGTTAAGCAATTCCATTAACGCATTTTGTATGTCTGCGGCAGTTTTTAGTGGATTTCTAACCATTCCGCCATCTTTCCATGACAATTCGCAAGAACCAGAGGTTAAATCATCGCGTCCCTTTACTTTAAAACGCGGCGAATTTTCATTTTGTTCGCTTAATTTCTCTAAAAGAACGGTTATTTCGTCTTTTACACTTTCTGCTACTTCTATAATGATTTCTGACTGTTTTGTTTGCGCTAGAATTGAACTTACAATAGTTTCTTTTAAGGCTTCATCTCCAAGTTTATCTTGCAATACAGGCGCTAATAGTTCGACTATTTGCAGAGCAAGTTTTATAGCTTCTTGCTCATAAGCTTTTTCACGATAAACTTCGCTTGCAAAAATAGTGGAAAAATTTTCAGAAATTGCGCCAAGAATATCCGTGAGTTCTTGCTCTCTTTTTGCGCGCTCTTCTTGTATGCCTTCAGATTTACCTTTTGTAAAAGCAACGGCTTTTGCAGCCTCTAATTCGTCTTCACTGAACGTAGGAGGAGGGGGCTCTATTTCTTCTTCAATTAGCACTTCTTCGATCTCTGGCTCATCTGGCTCATCGAATTTATTTAAATCAAAAAGAAATTTATTATTGGTGTTACTCATATATATGCGTTTGGCCAATCTTGTTATTGGGCGCTTTGTTATTGTTAGTAGATTAACTCGTCTTCTTCTGCGCCAGTGGCAATAGTGATTTCACCGCGTGCTTCAAGATCCTTAGCGATGCTGACAATGTATTGCTGACTTTCTTCTACATCTTTAAGGCGAACAGGGCCCATAGCAGCCATATCTTCTTTCATAATCTTTGCACCACGTTCTGACATGTTCGAGAAGAATAAATCACGCAATGTTTCGGTTGCTCCTTTAAGGGCTGTAGGCATTTGTTCTTTATCACAAGCACGAATAAGTGTTTGTACGGCAGAGGGATCGAGCTTCTGTAAATCTTCAAATGTAAACATAAGACTGCGAATTTTTTCTGCGGAATCGGGTACTGTTTTTTCTAAAAGATCCATGAAGTTTTGTTCGGCGGTACGGTCAAAGTTATTAAAAATGTCAGCCATAACCTCGTGACTGTCTTGTCTTTGTGTGCGCGCAAGGTTTGACATGAACTCTGTCCGTAGTGTTTTTTCAACATCTTCTAGAACATCACGTTGTACAGCTTCCATGCGGAGCATGCGATGGATGACTTCCAGAGCAAAGTTATCAGGCATAAGAGCGAGAACTTTAGCGGCATGCTCTGTTGAAATTTTTGACATCACAACAGCAACTGTTTGCGGGTATTCTTTTTGCAAGAAGTTCGCGAGAATATCTTCATTTACATTTGTTAGTTTTTCCCACATGGTACGCCCCGCAGGGCCACGAATTTCTTCCATGATTTCTTCAATTTTATCAGCAGTCATGCCAGCTTTGGCGAGCATGCGTTCAGTACTTTCTTGTGAACCAACAAGAGCATTCGCCGAGCTCATTTGTTCGGCAAAATCAACAAATAGACGCTCAACGACATTGGCATTGATGCGTCCTAAACTAGCCATTGTTTGAGAGATTTCTAAAATTTCCTCATCATCCATATGCTCGAAAATTTTAGCGGTGTATTCTTCCCCTAAAGCGAGCATAAATATAGCGGCCTTTTCAGGCCCTGATAATGTTCTATAATCTTCACGTAAACGCATTTCTACTTAGCCCCTAATTTAATCTTGTGTCATCCAGCTGCGAATAACAGATACTGTTTCATCTGGAAAGTTTTCAACGATATCTTCAACTTTCTTGATGGATGATGCTTTAACCTTACCCTCAACACTTTTCATATCAATTAAATCACCCTCATCATCTTCGGAAAGCTGTTCAGGTTCAAATTCATCTGAAGGCCCCTCGAGAGCCATCTTAGGAGAGCTCCCTAAAAGGCTCGTTTCTAGCTCTTCATCTTCTTCACCAGCTTTTCTTTCAACTGTTAGTAGTTTTCCGACCATTGGTTGAATGACTAGAAGAACAATCAGGATAAACATGATGGCGACGGTTATAATTTCTGCCGCGTCTAATAATCTGTTTTTATCAAAGCCAAATAACGTGTTATCAAATGGCGTGTCAGATACTTCGATGTCTGCAAACTGTAAGTTAATCACTTCGAGTGTGTCACCGCGCACTGAATCAAAACCAATCGCTGATCTTACAAGCGCGGCAATTTGGTCAAGTTCGGCTTCGGTGCGTGGTTCATACGTGCGTGCGCCATCTGCATTCTCAGAGTATTTCCCGTCGACTAAAACTGCCACAGAAAGGCGACGTACTTCGCCAGTTTCTTTTATAATGTTTCTTGTTGTACGGCTGATTTCAAAGTTTGTTGTTTCTTCTAAGCGCGAACTTTCAAGGGCTGGATTATCACCAAGAAATAGGTCATTACCTGAAGCAGGAAGATTGTTTTCAACAGAAACGTTATTCTCTGATGCTTCGCGCTCGACGTTGTTTTCTTCAACAGACTGTGTTGAGCGAACAACTTGTGTTGCTGGGTCATAAACTTCTTCGTTTGTGCTAACGCGATCAAAGTTAAGGTCCGCTGTTACCGTTGCGCGCACTTTACCGTAACCTACAATACGACCAATAAGATCTTCAACAGATCTTGTCATGCGTTGTTCATAGTTAAGGCGCATTTCTTCAGCTTTTAAACTTGCCTGCGTTAATTCTTCATCGTCGCCGCGTGCCAAAAGTTTTCCGTTTTGGTCAATGACAGCAACTTTAGTAGCTTTTAACTCAGGAACAGAGGCAGCGACTAAAGATTGAATAGCAAAAACTTGGTCTTGGTTTAGATTACCGCCAGATCTTAAACCTATAGCAACACTGGCGCTGGCTTTCATTTTTTCGCGGCTGAATAATTCTCTTTGTGGGAGAACAAGATGAACACGCGCCGTTTTAATTGGGGCAAGAGAGATAATTGTACGCGATAGCTCGCCTTCAAGCGCCCTAACTTTATTTAGGTTAATGATATCGTTTGTTGTTCCAAAGCCAGATTGATTATCAAACAGCTCATAGCCAACAGAACCACCATTTGGAAGGCCGGATTCTGCTAAAAGCATACGCGATCGTGCAACGTCACTTTCTGGAACAAGGATGCTTGTGCGATCTTCCGATAGTTCATAGGGGATTTGAGATTGGTCTAGTTGTGCAGAAACAGCCGTTATGTCTCCTGATGATAAGTCGCTGTAAAGCAGACTGAAATCTGGTGAAGAAACACGCATGGAAATAAAAATTAAAAAAGTAATGAGAGCTAATAATATTCCTCCCATCATTGCAAGACGGGACGGGCCAAGGTTTTTTAATGTTTCAAGAAAACTGTTCACGGGTTTATACCTGCTTTTTCTGCCAATAGTTTACACGACTTTTGCCGTTTTAAAAATTCAAATGGAAGAGTATTAACCCCAAGGAGGGAGAGGGGAACTCTTAAATGTCGAAAATAGAGCTATGTCATTGCAACGACATAATTATTTCCAGTTATAAGTATACCTGTTTTTTTTAAGTATTGCTATGGAATATGCACACTGCTTTGAAGATGAAGCGTAAGAGGATCGAATCGTAAGTTCCACAGCTCTATTTAAGAGGCATTCCAGATAAATTTTATTATACATAGTGTAAAAGTTAACATGAATAGTAAACGATAAATTGATGATTTAAATCAATAGCTTATAGGCAATTTCTTCGTTTTTAAAAGTACGCAGGTTTTGTATAAAAAACTTGACTGTGACTGTATGTTTTGTTATCATGATAGTAGGGAAATAGGTCAATTTTTTGGCTTGTTTATATTTAGGGAGTTCACGATGATTGAAGCTGTAAATTCAGTTTTATCTAACGCATCATTAAGTCGTGGCGCAGCTGAGCAGCAAAGCGCTTCGCGTTCTTATGCGGCTAATCCTGAAAAAATTCAGGAATCGGCGAGAGTTCCTTACATTAGTAATTATATTTCTGTTGATGCTAAATACCAGAAGGCTGTTTTACAAATACGAGATTCTGATACGGGTGATGTTGTTCGTCAGTTTCCTACGGAAAGTCAGCTTAAAGCTTACCGTACAGCTCAAGAGTTTGTTGATCGTGCAGAGCAGCTAAAATCAGAAGATACAACAACGCCTGTTCTTAATACGGCGCCTAGGGCTCAGGAAACTTCTGCTCCAGAACTTCCAGGGGCGCCAACAGTACCAGCGGCAGGTAGTGTATCGACAGAAGCGTAATTGGGTTTTTGCCAAAAGAAACAAAACCACCTAATCAGAGGTGGTTTTTTTATGTTTTAACCTAAGAGGTACGAGTTTTTTATGCAGAGTCAGAAACTGAGGATACGGCGTTTTCTTCTGCGCTCGCATCTTGATTTGATCCATTCTCTTGTTTGGTCATTAAGCCCGCTGCGATTTCTCTATTAATGTTAATTATAGGGGTTAGCTTTTCTTTTTGCGGGTCAGCCATAATAGATACTTCACTTTTAAAGATAAAGTTGGCCAAGTTTATAATGTTTGAACGCAAATCATTGGGGCGATTACCTTCGGGATTTTCAATCGCAGCATCATAAAACAACATCCATATTTGGCGGTTATATTTTAATGTTTGTTCTAAAATGTCATTTGTAACATTATCCCAATCATTTTGAAGATCTTGTAAAAATTTTGCCGATTTTAATAGAACATGCCCTTCCAGTTCACGTTGATCGGGCGTCAATTTTTGAGCGCTTGTGCCATAAGCGCCAGCAGCGGCAGCATGAGGATTTTTAGTGTCGTTAGGCGGTAACATCATTTAACAACTCCTCTTCTAATTGAATCAGTTCTTTTGCTTGCTTCATGGCTTTATAATAGTTGCCCTCAATAATGAAGTCGTTGATGCGTTGGAACATGAAAGAGGTGCTCGGCGCGGCATGTTGAATTTCTTTTGCAAGATCAAAATATCCTTTGTGATATTGTCCAGGATCATTGGCAAGATACATGCATTGAATAAGGAAATATGCTTGCTTGCAAAGTGTTGTTGCCTCGTCTTCTTTCATGACGTCTTTTTCACGCATAATGGCCGCTTCACCAGAAATGTGGAGGCGCGTGCGTTGTTTATCATTGGTAATGACGGCATTACCAATCAATATTTTTTCTCTTGGTTTGAGATCAATTACGAGAGCCATGGATTTCTTCCTTTCATTATCACCCTTATCGTTAAGGGTTCAGTGACATTCTTCACATAGTTTTGTAACTCTTCTAATTATACTACACGAATCCTCATAAAAAGTTAACAAAAAGAAGGGGGGGCGGCGCTGTAGGAGAGTTCTCTAAGCATAAAAAAACCAGCGAATAAACGCTGGTTCCTTGTCTTGTGATAGGGCCTGCCGCCCATATGTACCTTATTCTAAGGTGCGATTCCCTAACCGTTCTAATGCTTATTAGAACAATCTTAGGACTGACTGCTCTGACTGAGACGCAAGCGATAGTGAAGTAACACCAAGCTGTTGTCTTGTTTGAAGAGCGAGTAAGTTTGCACCTTCTTGGTTTGCATCTGCAACCGTAAGATCGTCTGCACCAGACTCAAGCGTGTTAATCGTTTGAGTTGTGAAGTCCTGACGAACCTGAATGATTGCAAGATCGTTAGCGATCGATGAACCAAAGCGGCGAACACTTTCAAGAGCGGCTTGCGCCTGAGTGATAGAATCTTGAATGCTATCAACATTCGTGAAGTCACCAGTTGCTAACCCCAATCCCAATGAAGTGAAATCAATTCCATCTGTTATCAGTGTGTTTGAACGGTCTTCATTGAAGAATGTCGTCAAGTTATCCCCGTTTAAAAGGTTTACACCGCGGTAGTTTGCATCTTCAACCAATTGGTCGATTTGATCACGTACATTGTTGTAATCTTCTTGTAACTG
>PANS01000050.1 GCA_002708415.1 Micavibrio sp.
GTTACTGAACGGTCAACTTCACCATTGGCATCATTAAATCTGAAAGAGAGATATCCCGGCGCATCACCATTATAGATAAGTGATGAAAGGGTAACGGGGGTAAATGAACTCGTCACAGATAAACTCGACACGACAACGCCATCGATCAAAACCTCGAACGTCGGCGCCGTGCTCGAATACACGCTACTTAAATCCAAATATAAATCAAATGTTGCCATTTATAGTCCCTAATTGTTTTCCCAAAAATTGCCCTAAAGACTCTTTCCTACCCTTTAGTATGACGAAATTTAGTTAAAACTTCATAAAGATTAAGCGTACAGACATATAAAAAAAATACCACTCATCCTACTGATTTAATTAAATAAACTTCATTCTTATAACTCTGCATTGCACAAAATTACCGAGAGGCGACAGTAACGGCCTCCTCCGCAACAAAATCTGGCACCCATACCTCTAAAGAGCATGAAAGACCATAATCAAGGATCATTTCACAGCGCTCAAACAAATCGGCTAAGTCATTGGTTTTGGACATGTAATATTCTTCTTTTTCTCCACCAATTTCTTTAAGAGGAGAAAGTCCATTAAAAACCCTAGAAGGAATTCTTTTTTTGGCAATTTTTGAAACCATTTCACTTAAAAATGAAGAATTTTTATCGCCTATTTTGACCGTATAAAGAATATCAGAAATATCACTTAATACAGAAAAATCATCAGGCAATTCATAAGAAACATTGATTGGAACATTTTTCCTATTCGCTAAAAGTTCAAAATCATGCCCATAAAGAGTATCACCTGCATAGCCTATATCAATAAATTCTGGATTTGGCGCCGCAGCTTTAAATCGAGAAGCTGTCTCATTGCTAATGGTCATCAAATAACGCCCCGGCGGCACTTTAGAAGCAATATAAAATCCATCATAAGCAACCGGAACAGTAATTTTTTGATGCTCTTTTCTTGTTTGTGGAGACAGTGAGTACAGCGTAATTTCACCGCCTTTAGCAAGCTTCACATCACCATTTTCATTACGAACACTAATCGTTCCATCAATTTCTCCTGCCAAATGTACAGGAAATTTTAATTCAGTGATCTCCCCTGGACTTGGAAAAATAGAAAATCCCTGCCCTGCTGAAATCATAAATGGATCTGGCAATGTTTGGTCATCAACAACAATGTCTGTTGCACGAACCCCTGATAAATTACGAATAAGAGAATAACCCTTTTCATTCGTATCCGCACGACGCTTAACATTCAAACTTTCAACTGTAACATCTGGAAGAGGCTCATCTTCCCCATCATAAACAAAATTACCATTCTTATCATGGTAAACAAACGCCGATACCATACTGCGTCCCATTGTTTGCTTACTCGTAATAATCGGAAGACTATCATTTGGCGAATCAATTACATTGAAATTCACATTAACACCCGCAAAAATTTCATCGTTTGAATCAACTTCAATAAATGGTGAGGTACGGAAATTTTTATGCGTGTAATTTAAATTTAACCGCGCCTCATTAAAACGCTCATCAGGATCATGTTCGAGATAAAGATCCCCTGAAAACTTTGAATTTGGCCTATAACTTATTTGAGAAAAATACTCATCAACTTTGGATTCTGGCTTGATATCATAATTAACACCACCACGAACAAAAACCTTCCCCATATTAGCCCGCAAAGAAAGTGTATTTTCTAAACGATCACTATCCGTGCCAGACGCTGGTGAGATACTTTCATAAAAAGTAGTGTCACTGATATTATAAGGGCCAAACTGATGACTTAAACCCAAGCGTCCCGTTGTCAAAACATCACCCGAAGCTACCTCGCCATATTCAGCATCTACCGATACATTTGAGCGTGTTGTTGGCGTAAAACGAAAGTTTCGTTGCGCATTTGCTGCAACTTCATAAACCCTCGGGTTTGTCGTTTCGTTCGGCGTATAATTTTCATCTTGCACTAACCCGCGCAACGCCAAGTTCCATTCTTTTATATTCTTACGCGCTACAATCTGCGCCGCCGTATTGGCTTTATCATCAATACCAGCATTAACATCCACAATAGTATTAGCAATTAACTTTGTTGCCCCAACGCCTACAAAAGTTTTGTTTTCGCCTTCAACGTTCCGATTACGAACACCAACATATCCTAACGCTCCACCAATAACTTTATTGTAGCGCGCAGATAAGTGAGGGGTATCTCGGTCAACATCATCCGTTTGATTTTTACGATATGTTTCTGTATCACTCAACGACACAGAAACATCATAAGTATTATCTTGTGACGCTAGTAATGCTGCATTAACAGGAATATTGATCGTACGATTTCTAATTTCCCCCTGTTGACCATAGAAGAAAATTTCGAACACATTATTTCCAGCAAAAAGCTGCACATCCGAAAATTCATAACGTCCGTTATCATCAACGAGTTGGGATGCTACCAAAACACCATTACGATAAAGCTCTACGTCCCAGTTAGGAATAGCATCACCATTAATATCCGTTGTTTCAAAATCTACATTAGTCAACGTATTGTTACTAACACGAAAACCTAATTCCTGACGGGCATCGCCAGTTAAAGGTATATCCGTGATATCTGTATCACCTAATACATAAGAGCGTGCCTTCAATGGCCCCAATAATTCTGGATTTTCATCACGTTTCGACAAACGCGCACGAACAGATTGGAGATTTTCTTCATTATCACCACTCGCTAATAAATAGGCTTCATGCTTTAAAGCTTGTCCCTGCACAGCAACACTGCTTGTATGCAAACGCGTCGCTTTAGATTTTCCTAACTTACGATAACGCGTTCCTAAACGAACATCCGCCGTATTAATATCGAACCAGTCATACTCCGTTTCTTTACGGGGAAGTTGCGCGGTATTATTATAACCACCACCACGTTTATTCTTCTGCAACCTATAGTTACGCGCAACGCCAGGCAATGGATAGGGGCTATATATCTCAAGATATTGCTGACCAACATCACTAACAAAATCCATTGATAGCCACTGACTAAGGGCTTCTTGAGAAACAAATATATCACCCTCTTGCTCAAAGAAATCATTGGGAAGAATATCAATTTTCCCCTCTTTTGATAGAACTACACCTTGATTCAAATCAACGTTAATCTTCCAATCCTCGCGAAGGAACCAACCATTTCCCTTTTTAGTTTCAGGATCAAAATTGATCGCAAGCTCTAAAATATCAATCACATCTAAAAAGGAAAAATAAACCGTTCTATTTTTCTTCACCGCATAGATATCAAACTCATACAATAAAGTACCGATTTTTGGCCGAAGCAAAAGAGCCTGACCATCTGGTATCTGATCAAAATCACCTTGCAGAGCATGTATACTCCCATTTTCAATGCCATAATTTGGACCTGAAAACTCTTTTTTACTTTTTATTTTCTCTAAAAATTGTGAAGCAATAAGACTTAATTGGCTTTGTGAAACTGTTTGTTCACTCACTTCTTTTGCACAAGCATACGAAAAAGGCAGTACCACTGTGTTCAAAGCGATGAACAACGTTGCTACTTTAACAGTAGTTGTTTTTTCAAAAGAAAATGGCATAAGAAATATTTAAAGGCGAGTAATAGTAAGAAGAAATGAAGTAATAGACTGATATACAAGTAAAAAAATATCACAGGGAAGTGTTAAAGGCAAACGTATAAATTTTATGAAAAGAAAAACATATTCCAACTTACCATAAAAAAATATAAAAAATTTTAATAAATTTTTTGAAAGTTAATAATGCGTTAATCATATTAGTATGATATTAGTATAAGGGCATTTTTAGAAAAATGGCCTATTGAAGGCAGAGTACTGCTGATTCACATAATGAAAATATGGAATAAACTGAGGAAGGAACCCACCAATGACCATTATTAAATCAAAATTCTTACTTTTATCTGCATGCACGCTTGCTGTAATGACATTTAGCGATAGCGCTAAAGCACAAACAGCCAACATGACAGCCACAGCAACTGTTCAAAATACAATGACACTTGCAACGCCTGCTCAACTTAACTTCGGTACAATTGCAGCCGTTCGTGACGCCGCCTTAACAGCAACAGTAACAGTTGATACCGCTGGCGTAGAGACTGTTGCAACTGGTGGTGGTACGGCTATTACAGCCATTGTTGACAATACTGCAGTAGCAGCAGGGCAAGTAACTGTTGCCGACGCCGCAGACGGCGCAACAATCAATATTGTAATCAATAACGTAGTAGACCCTATCAATGCCGCAGAAACATTTGTACTTGATAACTTCACGACAAGTTGGAATGGCGCGGCGTCAGTTGCTCAAGTTATCGCAACGCCATTTGCAGAAACATTTGTTGCTGCAACAGGTCCAAACCTTAATACTTTAGATATTGGTGCGACAATCACAACAACATTAGGTGCTGGTACAGCTTATTCCGATGGTGTTTACAACGGTACTTACGACGTTGTATTTAGCTACTAATTCATAAATACATATAATATTTTTAAAACCCCGCCTGTATGAAGCGGGGTTTTTTATTTTCGGATTTTTTATTTATATGCTAAAACAAAATGCATAATCATATATATCACCAAGGGCCTTAATATGAAAAAACTTCTCTCTCTTTTTCTACTATCATTTTTTATGCTCGCTCCTTTTTCGCATAATGCACATGCGCGCATTGATATCATTCCACGGAAAATAATTATAGAAAATCGTGAAAGAAGTGGAGAGCTTACAATTTTAAATCTTACAAATGAGCAAAGCACTTTCCGAATGGACATATTAAGCTTTAAACAAGATGAACAAGGGATATATGAAACACTAGAATCTCCATTAAATCCTGCATTTGATCCTGAAAGCATTGTACGTTTTTCTCCAAGGCAATTCACTTTAAAAGCTGGAGGGCGACAAAAAGTACGTATTTCCTTAAGAAAACCCGCAAATCTACCTGAAGGAGAATATAGATTTCACATAAAAGCTTTACGTCTCGCTCAACCTTCTGAGAATTTAAAAAATGGTATTTACATGCATGCTAATATCGGCGTTACCATCCCCGTCGTTATCCGTCATGGTCAAACAGAGGCCCAAGCAACAATATCCGATGTAAAGCTTATGAGTCCTCAAAAAACAGAAAAGAACAGACCTGAACTTCACCTGCAAATCAACAGACAAGGAACAGAAAGCGCTGTTGGCAAGCTTGAAGTATTTTGGAAACCTGAAAATAGCCAAGAAAAAAAGATTGGAAATATGGGGCACATGAATGTATTCACTGATATTTCCAAACGGTTTGTGAAAGTACCCCTTACGGAAATGCCTTATGGTAATGGAACAATAACTGTACGCTACTTAAAAGAACTCGAAGAAGGGGCTATTTACGATGAAGTATCTCTTCAACGTTAAAATATTTTTCACCCTCGTTCTCTTAAGCCTAACGTTTCAAGGCTCAAACAGCCATGCCCAAACTATAACAGAGAACCAACCTCTTGATTTTGGTCGCTTTGTCCTTGTTGATAATGCCGCACCAAGACGAATACGCCTCTTACCAAGCTGTAGCTTTAATGCGGATCCAGAATATTTATTCTTCACAGACCCACAATGCGGCAGCTACACCATAACTGGACAAGCACCAAATACAACGTTAACCGTTAATATCACAACAACGACCATGACCAACGGTGGCGGCGCTAACTTTGTTACATTAAGCACATTTACACGGCCTAACATGGTAAGAACCGACGCTTTAGGAGAGGTGACTTTTGAAATCGGCGCCACAATGGACAGTGATGGCGGTGGATCAACGCACATTGATGGCGCATATAACGGCACATACACCATTACTGTAACGCCATAATCCGACATGCCACAGAATGCATTCCCTCTTTTTTTCAAATAAATGATAATAAAAACAAGGGAATAATTGACGAATCACCCAAATCACCGTTATTTTAGAACGAGTATCTTTTTCCATTCTCTATGGGAAATCATATCCTTTTTGGATTTTCATCTAAAAAGCCACAAGGGCAGAATAATTATGAAGGCACGCTCCCCTTTTCTTCTCCGCATTCCCGGTAAAGATAAAGGCAAGATATCGACAATAATAATACTGTGTTTATGGAGCATAAACGCAACAGCGTGTAATTTTGCCTCACCATCAAAAAATATGGCTGAACCGCCACCAGAAAATTTAAGAAAACCTTTAGTGACGTCTGTATCGATAAACGACGCACGTGAACTTTCTAAACCCGCAACAAAAAATGATGGCTTTGGCAGCCAACCAGAAATCGTTTTAGGAAACACGATCAAAGGTAAAGCTATGGGGCTTAAAACAAATTTATTATTTAACGAAGACATTTCTGGGGAGGAGGCAAGATTTGATCGCTTAGAGAACGCCGTTCAGGACATTCATACAAACTTTAATGATATGAAACCCTCTATCCAAAGGCTCGTTTCTGTTGAAAAAGATTTGCAGGACTTAATGAATCAACTCGATATTCTTTTACGCAATGAACCTATATCACTACGTAACCGCACACCCGTTAACCTAACGCCCACTCAACCAGCAGTACCCACACAAACAACAGAACATAAAACAGCAAAGCCTAAAGCCGAAACCAAGGTCAAAAAATCTTTGCCAAAAGTTGATCGCTCTAAAGCTATTATCCGCGCCCTAAGGCTTGGTGATCATTCTGGCAAAACACGCCTTGTCATTGAAACCACCCAAGACCTTAAATATTCCGCGTCCCTAGATCAAAGTGAAAACTTACTCATTCTTTCTTTTGACAAAGGAAGTGTTGAGTTTAATCCTTCAGGCTTATCTAAAAAATCAAAACTGATAAACGCTGTTACAACAACCAGTGAAGGATCAGGAAGCTTAGTCATTATCGAACTTGCGAAAGCATCAGATCTTATAAAGCAAGGGCGCATCAAACCTAACAAAGATAATGCCTACCACCGTATATTTATTGATTTAAAGAGATAACGCTTAAACGTCTTTTTCGTGCGGATAAAAATCTTCTGCTTCCATATAGACACGTTTCACTATTGGATATTCTTTTTTAATATTCACATCCATAGACTGAACAATTCTTTCCACATCACTGATATTGAGACTGTCAGAAAACTCTAGACTTAGTGTCGCCAAAATATATTCTGGCCCCATGTGAAGCGTAAGAACTTCATTGACACGGTTTACACCCTCTTCACGCGCAACAATTTCACGAATACCGCGGCGCGTTTCTTCATCTGCACTCTCACCGATAAGCAGGCTTTTCGTTTCAAAGGCAAGCCAAGCTGCTGTTCCAGCCAAAATGCACCCAATCAGGACCGAAGCCACACCATCCCATACGGCATTGCCCGTCACCTGTGAAAGCCAAATACCAACAAAAGCAAACAAGAGTCCAAGCATCGCCGCGCTGTCTTCAAACAGAACAACAAAGAGCGTTGGATCTTTACCATGACGCACCGCTTCAAGTGTTTTCATCTTACCTTTTGCTTTACCAAACTCTGTTACGGCAAAAAACAGAGCACCCCCCTCAAAAACCATAGCTAGCCCCAGAACAATATAATTGATCATTGGATTTCCAATTTCTGCTGGATGCAAAATATGATGAATACCTTCGTAAATAGATATGCCTGCACCCACCGCAAAAATCAGGATAGCAACAACAAAACTCCAAAAGTAAACTTCTTTACCATGACCGAATGGAAAGTTTTTATCAGCCGGTTTTTTAGAAGCCTTTAAACCATAGAGTAAAAGCCCTTGATTACCCGTATCAACAAGAGAGTGTACCCCTTCTGATAACATCGCAGAACTTCCTGTCATTGCAGCTGCAAAAAATTTAGTGACTGCAATTAAGCTGTTACCAACAAGCGCCGCATAAATCACTTTTTTGGAATTCCCCGCCATGGCTTAAGCTACGTCCTCTTCAACTTGTGGCAAGTCTACCGACGCACTACGTGCAATAAATTCAGGATTAAGAAATTTAGGATCAGCGCCACCATAGGAAAGCTCCTTGCCCTTTACATCAGTCAAATACCCTCCTGCACCTAATAATACCGCATGTCCAGCAGCCGTATCCCACTCACATGTTGGCCCAAAGCGAGGATACATATCTGCTTTTCCTGCTGCAACGGAACAAATTTTAAGTGAACTGCCACGCTTAATTTGTTTTTTAATCATATAATGCGATAAAAAATTATCGAGCACCTCGCCGCTGCCATGCGATTTACTTGAAACAATTGTCAAACCCTCATCCGGCGCTTTGCGCACACGAATAGATTTTTCTGTTTCATTATCATCATTATATTTAACAGCCGTGCCTTCACCATGCGCTGCATAAAGGTCGCCCGACACAGGAGCATAGACAACACCAAGGACAGGCACTCCGTTTTTGATCAATGCTATATTAACCGTGTAATCACCACTGCCAGAAATAAATTCTTTTGTGCCGTCTAACGGATCAACAAGCCAAAAATATTCTTCATTGGAAAGATCGGGACGATACCCTTCGGACGCTGCCTCTTCTCCAACGATAATGACCTCAGGTGTAATTTCTTTTAACGCTTGTTCAATCAGTACTTCAGCTTTTTGGTCAGCAAGCGTAACAGGTGATCCATCGCCTTTTACATCTGCCCCTTGATAACCAGCTTCATCAAAAAATTCTAATGTCACTTCACCTGCTTCAATGGCAAGGCGGCGTATTTGATTACAAAGCGCGGGCAGATAATTTAAAATTTTACTTTGTGATTGAGCGTTATTTGAGGACATGAATTTTTTCTTCTGCTGCTAATTTTTTATCTAACTGAACATTTGCTTCGATATAATCAACAATCTGACTAACACAAGTTTCAACATCATTGATCTTCGTATCAACAACAAGATCTGGATTTTTCGGCGGTTCATAAGGAGAGTCAATGCCCGTAAACTCTTTAATTTCACCGCTTCTCGCTTTCTTATAAAGCCCTTTTGGATCACGCCCTTCACAAGTTTCTAAATCAGCCTTCACATAAATTTCATGAAAATGATGCGGAGCGGCCATACGCGCACGATCCCTATCCTGCTGGTACGGTGAAATAAATGCCGACAACACAATAACACCTGCGTTTGCTTGAAGCGCTGCCACTTCACCAATACGGCGAATATTCTCGGTACGATCTTCTGGAGAAAATCCTAAATCCGCATTCAAGCCATGACGAACATTATCTCCGTCAAGCACATAAATATTCTTACCGCGTTTAAAAACCGCTTGCTCAACGGCAACCGCTAAAGTTGATTTCCCTGAACCAGACAACCCTGTAAGCCAAAAAATACCGCCATAATGACCAAACATTTTTGCGCGCATATCTGGATTAACAGAATGGCTTACTTTATAAATATTTTCTGATTTAGGTTGTCCCATTTGACGTTGATCTGGATAATTATCCATATTGATCAAACCGCCACCAACAACGTCATATTCTTCATAAACAACGACACGACCAAGCTTGTCATTGTCTTTATACGGGTCAATTGGCAAAGAATCACGTGCGCGGAAAGTGACTTCGGCCACGGCATTTTTTTGTACCTCGGACGCACCTTCTTGCTTCTTCAAATCTTGCGTATCAACAAGCGTATCAATCGATTGAACACTAACGCGCGCTTCATTGGTGCCATAGCGTACACGGTATGTATTGCCGACTTTTAATGGGCGTTCAGAAAGCCAAAAGAGATTGGTTTGAAATACATTAGAGAGCATCGGCAAATTCTTTTCATGGCTTGCAATATGACCACGCTCAACAAAAATTGGCTCGCTTAATGTAATACCAACAGATTGCCCTGCTTGTGCTTCGACAACACCGCGCTTTAAGGGCCAGCTTTCAATTGATGTCACAACCGCTTTTTCATTCGTCGGAGAGAAAAAGAGCGTATCCCCTTTACGCAAAATACCTGTCTCAACACGACCAACTAAAATACGTTTTTCATCAAAACGATAAACATCTTGAATCGGAAAACGAAGCGGTCGCGCAATTGAAGGGCTGTGAACTTCAAATGAATCGAGAGCTCCGAGAAGCGTTTTGCCCTTATACCACAGCATATTGTCACCGCGTATATCAAGCATATCACCATCACGCGCCGCAATTGGAATGATATAAGAAGCATGAAGACCAATAGATTCTAAATAATGCTGACAATCTCTTGAAACATTTTCAAAAACTTCAGGATCATAATTTACTTTATCCATTTTATTGATCACAACAGCGATCTGTTTCATTCCTAATAAATGTAACATATAAGCATGGCGACGCGTTTGCTCGCGAACACCTTCATCGGCATCAACAACAAGTACAGCCGCATCCGCTTGCGACGCACCAGAAATCATGTTCTTTAAAAATTCACGGTGCCCTGGCGCATCAATAATCACGTAATCACGCGCATCGCTTGAAAAGAAAATCTGTGTTGTATCAATTGTTACTGCTTGGTCGCGTTCAGCTTGAAAAGCATCAAGCACAAACGACCATTCAAACGGCACACCACGGCGTTCACACACGCCTTTAATTTCATCAATCTTACCGTCTTCAAGACTATTCGTATCATTAAGAAGACGCCCAATAAGTGTCGATTTACCGTGATCCACATGACCAACAATAACAACGCCGAGTTGCTGTGATATTTTATTCTTATCCATCTTATCTACCTAAAAACTTTACCATGTGTTTTTCATTGTAAAAACGTCCATCAACACAAATTGCTTTTTCTTCTAAGCCCCACGGCTCAAATCCCGCTTTGACATATGTATTTTCTGCCGCTTCATTACCCTCAACAACACAAAGCTGAACAAGAGAGATACTCTCTGGTAAATGCGTCAATATTTCTTGTAACAAATCGTAACTAATGCCTTGCCCACGGAACTCAGGCTTCACATAAACACCCCAAATCATAGATTTGTGCTGTAATTGTTCGCCTTTTGGAACAAAAAATCCTGTCGTTGCCACAATTTCGTTTTTATCAAAGGCTGCAAAAATAGCACCATTATTGATACGATGTAGAAAAAAATCATCACCCTGTCTTTTGGTTTCTTTATAAGAATCCGCGTACGCCTCGGGATGATTGTTCAACATTTGCAAACGAATATGACGATATGCCGACACATCATTATCAGTTAGTTGACGGATTTTTATTTTGCTCACATGTACCCCTGAGATCTTAGCTTTTCAAAACTGTCTTCTGTTTCTTTATCCATCGCACGACCAGCACGTTCTGATGTTTTGGTTGTTTCCAACTCATGAATAATTTCATCAATATTAGAGGCCGTACTTGGCACAGGCTTAGTAATATTTTTTTCACCTAATGAGCGATAACGCATACCATCACGGGCATAATAAAGATCACAAAGCGGAATATCTTGCTCTTGCGTATATTTCCAAATATCAACTTCAGTCCATTGTAAAATTGGGTGAATACGTACATGACATCCTTCGGGAAATTCTGTTTTATACTGATCCCAGAACTCTGGTGGCTGATCTTTAAAGTCCCAACTTCCATCCATTGATCGCGGTGAAAAAACACGTTCTTTTGCACGCAACCCTTGTTCATCGCGGCGAATACCACAAAAAATGCCTTTAAACTGGTGTTCGTTCAGCAATGTTTTTAAGCCTTCAGTTTTACGCATCGCCGCGCGCGTTGCTGGCGGTAGTGTTTGATCCATATCTTCTTCTGGTGGACACGGATGTGAAATAACATCCAGATCCCACTCTTTCGTCAACATGTCACGGAACGCATACACCTCATCCATTTCCATGCCAGTATCAAGCAATACAAGCGGAAAAGGAACGCGGCCAAAAAATGCCTTACGCACAAGCCACAGCATCGCCGTAGAATCTTTACCAATCGACCATAACATTCCAACAGGATTGATACGCGCATAGGCTTCACGAATAATATAAATCGATTTTGCTTCTAAATCATCGAGATGTTGAGACATAAAGTTTTCCTTAACTTGCAACGTTATTTTCTATGAAACGGCTTTCAAGTTTTTCTTACTCTTGGGAACAATGTCCATACGACCAATAGAAACATAGTGAAATCCTAGCTCTTCCATAATGTGCGGTTTATAAATATTGCGCAAATCAACAAGACATCTATTTTTCATGCTTTGTCCGATGCGTTCAAGATCAAGTGCGCGATATTCATTCCATTCTGTTAAAATAATCAAAACATCAACATCTTGCGCCACATCATAAGCACTATCTTTCCAATCAATATTGGTAAGGTGCTTACTTGCCTCCTCTTGCGCTTCAGGATCATGCGCTGTAATCGTTGCGCCAGCGTCTTGAAGCTTAGGAATAATAACCAAAGACGGCGCGTCACGCACATCATCTGTATTTGGTTTAAAGGCAACACCGAGAACGCCAATACAAAGCCCCTCTACAGAACCACCGCATGATTGAATAACACGATCTGCCATTTGCACCTGCCGTTCAGCATTCACCTGCACAACAGTTTCAACAATACGTTGCGGCGCATCAAGAAGTTGACCTGTTTGCGTTAACGCTAATGTATCTTTTGGAAAACACGATCCGCCATAACCTGGGCCCGCATGTAAAAATTTTGAACCAATGCGCCCATCAAGCCCTAATGCTTTTGATACATCTTGAATATTACCTTTAGATGCCTCACAAAGGTTTGCTATTTCATTGATAAATGAAATTTTTGTCGCTAAGAAAGCATTCGCAGCATATTTAATGATTTCTGATGTTTCTGGTGTTGTGACTACCATCGGCGTTTCGTTTAAATAAAGTGGGCGATAAACCTCTTTCATCACCTCAACCGCTCGTTCAGACTCTGTGCCAATAACGACGCGATCAGGACGCATAAAGTCATCGACGGCCGCGCCTTCGCGTAGAAACTCAGGATTAGAACACACATCAATAGAATCTTCTTTACCGCCTTCGCGCACGATTTTTTCTACCTCGCGTGCCGTACCAACAGGAACCGTAGATTTTGTTACGATAACCGTATAACCATCAGCAGCAGCAA
>PANS01000051.1 GCA_002708415.1 Micavibrio sp.
AGCGCCTGCCGCGGCGAGTGCTCCAACTGGCGGAGGTGGCCCAATGTCATTTTTCTCGAATAAGCCTGCGGCAACGGCTCCAGAGCCAGTGGCATCTGCGCCTCAAGCGGCAGAGCCTGTACAGCCTGCCCCTACGACACCGACGACTGCTACAGTAGAAACACAACCAGCTGAGGCTTCCGCATCAGGAAATCCGATGTCATTCTTTAAGCCTGATGCGAAGGAAGGTAAGAGTGAAACAGAATAGTAAGAGTTTGAAATGAGTAAAGTGATAGCGGCCTGTTTGATGCTAGCTGCGCAGACGTACAGTGTACCGCCTGCTGTTCTTGTTGGTATATATGATGTTGAGGGAGGTAAGCCTGGTCAAGCCGTTGGGCCAAATACAAATGGTTCATATGATTTAGGGCCAATGCAAATCAATACTTTATGGATTCCTGAATTGGCAAAAAAATGGGGCGTTAAAGAAAGCTCTGCTTATAGCTGGGTAAAAAATGATCCTTGCACAAACATGAGTGTTGCAGCATGGATTTTAAAGACGCATATAAATGAAACGCGCAGTTTATCAAAGGCTATAGCTCATTATCATTCGCGTACACCGCGCATTGGATATGCTTATAAGGGGCGGGTTATTGATGCAATGCGGCGCAAAGGTTTGATTAAAAACGTTGGAACGCGTTAAAATAAGAATAATAGTGATAATGAGCCGTGCGTAACTTCTTGTCTCTGTCTTGTTCTGACAATCAGGAGAATATAAGGTAGTGATGTTATAAATTGCATTTTATTACGAAAGATAAGTATAAGGTTAAGTATGAACTCTATCATGCAAAAAGTGAGCGTTTTATTTATATGTTTGGCTAGCCTATCTTTGGCCGCGTGTTCTAGTAGCATTCTTCACAATACGAAGCGTGAGCCTCAAGTGGTTTCATCGCCGAATAAGGTTTCCTTGATGTTGGCGGAAGCGGCGGACAAGACATCTGAAGCACTTACTACTTTAGCTGCCGTTGAGCAAGAACGCTCACCTGCTGTTGCTGTACAACCTATTCATAATGCACCATCTGAATTGCGCCGGGCTGTGACTCTTAGTTGGGTTGGCCCTGTAGAGCAGGTTACAAAGCTTCTTGCCGATCGTGCGAGTTATACTTTTCTTGAAATTGGTAATGCGCCGCCTGTACCTTTAGTGGTTACTGTTGATGCACAAAACCAGCCTGTTATTGAGGTACTACGTAACTTAGGGTTACAGCTTGGTGGTCGCGCAGATATTAAAGTTGACGGCGTTCGTAAAGTTGTTGAACTTCATTATGCGTCTGTAACTGGTCTTGGGGGTTAGGCATATGCCCCGTTTTATTTATATTTTCTTATTTCTTTCTTTTGTTATGGCGCCGTGCATCGCGAAAGCACAATTTTCTAGTTTCCAAAAAGAAACAAAACCAATTACGTTGCAAGAGCTTCAGAATATTAAAAAAGAAAATCGTGTTTTAGAAACAGATGTTATGCCTTTAGATATTCGTCGTGATGCGATTAAAGAAGCTGCGCTGTCTTATGGTGCGCGTGGGGGTCTTGCGTGGCGTACATATTATATTCGTAAAGAGTTAGAGGAAAACGCACGCTATATGGATAAGATATATGACTTTCGTCAGCTTCTTATTCCCGCGTCTTCTGGCCTTTTAATCGAACCGCCAATCATTTCTGAAGCGCAAGATGCAATGCTTATTGAGGGGGATGGCCTGAATGCTGCTGTTGCCGATCGTGTTTTTAATATTGGTAAAAATGCCCGTATTGTAAGTGCTCCAAGAACGTGGCGTGTTTATTTGGAACGTCAGTGGGGTGATATCTCTATGCCGCCAGATATTTTACGCCCTAAAAATACTGAAGAGCGTGATATTTGGAAAAGACTTGTGAAGCAAGGTTGGAAAGAAGGTGTTGAACAGGCGGATGATATTTTTCAATCAGATTTAAATAGATTGGTTGCCGATTACCAAGGAATGATTCGTTATCGCACTCTTCTTGCACAGAAAATGGTTTCTCCTCCGCATGCGCTTCAAGTGGATCGTGGCGTAACCGGTGGTGGTAATGAGATGCGTGTTGGTGATCGCGCGGTGTCTATTACTGGTGTTTCTAAACTCAAGCCAAGGTATGAAGAATGGCAGCCCGCAAACCGGTAAGTCTTCTAAAAGCAAAAGATCAAATTGGTGGGACATGGCCTGAAGAGCCTTCTCGCTTTACTGATACGCACGTAGATGAGTTTTTATTGTGGTGTGTAAAGAAAAACGCATCTGATATTACTATCCAAACGGATCGCCCTGCTTATAATGATATTTATGGAACGCTTTATCCATCGACGTTTCGTCCTATTGATGCAGGAGATATGAGTGTTTTCTTAACGAGAATTTATGGTCCAGAAGCATCGGCGCGATTGGCATCGGGTAAAGATTTAGATATATCCTATGAAATTAGACCAGATCGATATACGCGTATTCGTTTTAGGGTTAATATTACGGCAATTTTATCGAAAGGTAGAGATTCCGCCCAGATTACTATGCGCGTTCTTCCGAGTGAACCACCAACGATGGATGATTTAAATATCGAAGAAGATATTATTAAGTCATGGAATCCGCGTCAGGGAATGGTCATTGTAACGGGGCCAACGGGTTCTGGTAAGACAACGTTGCTTGCCTCAGGCATTCGTAAATTGATGGAACAGCCGCGTGGTTGCGGAAAAGTTGTTTGTTATGAATCGCCCATTGAATATGTTTATGATGCTATCAAAAGCCCGAGATCTTTAATTTCACAGACAGAAATTCCAAGGCATTTACCAGATTTTGCTGCCGGTGTCCGTAATGCATTGCGGCGCAAGCCTGAAATTATTCTTGTTGGTGAGTCGCGTGATAGAGAGACTATTTCTGCTGCTATTGAAGCGGCGCAAACAGGACATACGGTTTATACAACAACACATACAACTGGCGTTTCTGCTACTATTCAGCGTATGGTCTCGAGCTTTGAGCCAAATGAGAGGTCAGAGCGTGCCTATGCTTTAATGGAAACTGTAAGGCTTGTTTTAACACAAACACTTGTTGAAAAAGTGGGGGGCGGACGTTTAGGTGTACGTGAGTGGATGCGTTTTCCTGATGAAGTTCGTGAAAAGCTTATGGATATGGATTATCGAGAATGGTCGGCTGAATTATCGCGTATGGTGCCATTTTATGGCCAAAGCATGAAAGAAACAGCGAGCCAATTTTTTGATCAAGGATTGATTGAACGCCGCACTTACCTTATGCTTTCGTCTGGTTCTGGCGATTCAGGGGAATAATAAGGTATAATATAAATATGTCACAAGCAGATGATAATCTTGACGAAAAGATAAATTGGCATTGGCGCAATTCTATGTTGCCCGTACGTTTTTTTACTTTTGATGCCAGAGCAGGTATTTCGTTCTTTGTTCTTCTTATTTATTTCCGCCCCATTACACTATTTTTAACGTTTGTTAGCACATTTACTTTTTGGTTTCTTGAAAAAAGAGGGCTGACATTTCCTTCTGCAATAAGAGCGTTTCGTCTTTGGCTTGTTGGTCAAAATAGACCTGCTTGGATTAGGTTGTATCATCGTAAAATGGTTGATTACGGATAAAAATAATACAGCTTCTCTTGCTAATACTTGATGAATTGCTATAGTTACGCATTATTACATAATGGATAGATATGATGCGCACATTTACTGTAACAGCACTTATTTTTAGTCTAAGTTTTGCCGTCTGTGTAAATAAGGCACAAGCTGGTTTTGAATTTATGGCACCTAAAACACAGTCTGGACAGATGCCTTTGGCTTCACCGGTTCCTGTAGTGCCTTCTATAGTGCCAGCCCCTTACCGCTCTATGGCAGCTCCTATGCAGCCTGTAGTGCAAGAGCCTTTATCGCCTGCTATGCCTATGGCGGCATCTCCTCAAATTCCAGTGAATGTTCCTGCTGCACGCCAACGCAGTCTGGTGATTAATCCATATCCGCTTAATACAGGCAATAAAGGTTATAACATAAATAATGTTTCTTCAGGTTCAGTAAATCGTGCTCTGATTGAAGAGTCATCCATGGTAACGCCGATGAATTTAGGGGCAGGAATGAGAACGGGTGTTCAGGTGGAGCATTCTAGGGTAACACAAAAGCCTCAAAATAAAATGGCGCATATAACAAGTGGATCACCAAGGTCTCTTGTTCCGATTCCGGGTACAAGTCCAATGGCGATTGAACAACAAAGGTTACCTGTAAATTCTTATCAAGATGCTGTTGGATTTGGTAAAGATATTCCACTTTCAATAGCGCTTAGTCAGATTGTGCCAGAAAAGTTTAATGCTAAGCTATCTAATGAGGCGTTAGCCGACAGTGTGGTTTCTTGGGAAGGCGGAAAGCCTTGGAATCAGGTTTTAAATGATATTTTACGCCCCTTAGGATATATGGCTTCTATTCAAGGAAATCATGTAATGATTACGCAAAATCTACGCGGATAATTCTTCTTTTTAAACATTATCTATAAAAAGTTGGCCAGTGTGAGGTCAGAAATTAGCGCTGTTACTTGAAATGATGTTTCAAGACTCAATTGTACGCGCTGAATTGCCGCAACAGATTCGGTAATGTCTGCATCCTCAACCTCACTAATAATGCTTTTAAATGCATTGATTTGTAGCTCATTATTTTCTTTAACAAGGTTTGTCTGTTGCTCAACAAGAGCAAGTTTATACTCTTCTTGTTCTATTTTTTTAATACCACCAACAAGCGTTTTTAAAACATCTTGAACAACAGCAAAGAAGTTATCTTGTTTTTCTTGCGCTGGAAAGGGTGGTGTATCATCGGCTGCACGTGTTGCTAATGGATCATTCAGTGCGCCAGGTGAATTTTCAGGGGTTGGCATAGCGCGCAAAACACCAAGAGCCGTTATGATATCTTTCATACCTTCAGTGTTGGCTAGAACTGTATAATCAAAGTCTGAGTTTTCATCAACACGTACGCGAACATCCCCCGTTGTACCGCTTACGAGCGTTTGGGAATAACCCAGAACGTTTTCGTTTACAGCATTAAAGGCGTCGATAAATTCATCCGTTGTAATCGTTCCATCACCCCAATCACCAATAAATCCACTGGCAACAAGTGGTGGATTAGCAATATTGGTGTTGTCTGGAACATATTCACCAAGGAAAGAATCAAAAAGTCCTTTGTCTTCTATTGGCTTAACAGAAGAATCTGATCCTGCGAAAAGGTAACGTTCGCCATCTTTTGCATTGATGGTGTCAATAACATAGTCGTAAACATCATCAGCAAGACGTTGAATAACCTCGAAATCGGGATAATCACCAGCTTGGACGGCGACGGTTAGTGAATCAACAATCGTGTTTGCTTGCGCTTGTACTTCTTGAACAGAATTCGTCATAAGTTGGATGCGACGTTGAGCATTGATTATGTTTGTTGAATATTGTTCAAGCTGATCAACATTTGCTCGGCTTCTTTGTGAACGAAGGATATCACTGCCTAGACCAGAAAATTGTTGTGTCTTTTTTCCAGTTGCGATTTGTGTGCTCAAATCATCAAGCGTATATTGCTGTTTTTTAAGACGGGAAATTTGGTCTAAAGCTTGCCCTAATGTTGATATGCTCGTCATAACTTTATACTCCTAAAGTTCTTTTTATAAATTTTTATTTCTTAAAATGCGTTTAATAGTTCTTGCATCATTTCATCTGCGGCTGTGATTGTACGTGCCGCCGCTGAATATGCTGTTTGTATAACAATTAAGTTCGATAGCTCTTCATCTATATTTACGCCATATTTATCAGAGTAATCACGTTGGATAATACCACGTAATGTGTCCTCATTTTCAAATCCGCTTTGTACGGAATTGAAATCTTGTGAAATTTTGTTGATCATTTTTTGAGCATAATCAATTAAGTTTGTTGCTGAAAAAATACCTGTTGATGTGTTTGCATTTGGACCAAGATTGGTGTTTCTGAAGTTAACGAAAGCTCCAGATCCGTTCACTGTTTCGGATTGATAGCTGATATTAGCCGTTGGCGAACTTTCGGTTGTTGTAACGCCATCGTCTGTAAAGCTACCAAAAATAGCGCTCACAATATTAACGGCATTATTTAATGCTGGCGGTTGTAATTGTGGATTTCCAGCTGTAGCGGGATTAGCTTGGAAAGAACTGCTTGTGATTGTTATGTCACCACCAAAAAATGTTCCACCATTTGTATCATCAATGCCAGGGCGTAATGTAAGCGTGCCTGCTAAAGCATCAAAATCAACATTTAAACCTAAAACACCTGTTTGTGTGGCGGCATCCCATTCAAGTTTATCAATAAGTTCGACCACGGTATCACTTGGCTCTATTGTTATTGTAACAGGCGGTTCATTCCCAACTTGTACTGTGAAAGAAGGATCTTCTGTTGAAAATGCTCCTTCAGCAAGACCTAGAGCATTAAAGGCATCCACACCCATCTCTCCAGCAAATCCCGTCGCTGCTAAATTTATATTACCCGTGCTTTCAATAACGAGCTGACCATATGTGTTTGTTGTTGCATTGGCGGCCAACCCTGCTGGAACACCGGCTAAACCAATTTGGCTATTAATTTCAGAAACAAGCTGATCAAGCGCATTGTTTATTGGCCCACCAATAGGGAAGTTTGCTTGAGCATCACTAAGATCAATTGTAATTGTTGTTGGCCCTAGGCCTGTGCGCGGCTCTTCAAAAGTGATTTGAAATTGATCGTTGGCAGGCCAAGCAGGAAAGAATGATTCAAGAGAGCTATACAGATCTGTATCATTGGTTGCACTACCATCATCAATTTCAGTGAATGAGCTGAAATCAAGACCGCCAATAACGCGATTAGCAGATTGAATTCCTAGCCATTCTTGTAAGTCTGTTGATGGGCCAACGATATTAAGATCAATTACGCCAACAGCCTCTTGATAATTTGTTTCACCAAAAACAAATTCAAGAACACGGCGTACAACTTGATTATCGCCGCTTGGAATTATTTCTTCTGATGCGTATGTTCCTTGCTGTAACAATGTTATATCGTTTTCAATTCTATTATTAACTTGAATAACGCCAGAAAAGCCAACGTAATCAACTGGCGTTGGAACGGGAAGCGTTGTTGGGTCTGGAGCGGTGTTTGTAGGGATATTGCCGTTTTGATCCGTAAATAACCTTAACCCCTGTTGATCAAAACGATTTGCCATTTGAAAAGCAAGCTCATCAAGTTGCGCATTATATGAGGGAAGAATTTCATCTCTGAGCTCAATCAAACCACCCAATCTTCCACCCGGTCTACGTTCTGTAATATCTATAGATGTTGTTCCGTTCCGCCCTTCATAAAAAACAAAAACGCCAGGAATAGATTCATCGTAATATTGCGATGCGGATACAGGCGAGGAATCAAATCCAAGTCTTCGCGGCTCTTCTGTCGCAAGTTCAAGTCCTTCTGCCGTTTGAACGACTAAGACGCCATCAGAGCGGGTGAAGAAGCTGATATCTATGAGTTCTGATAATTCTTTTATTTTTTCATCTCTTATGTCTTCAACGCCAGCTGTTGATCTATCAAATCGCTCAGCGCCCCTTGCATCTGTATTTAACGCAGCAATATCAATGAGAAGGTTATTGATTTCCAAAACTGTCGTATCAATGTCTCCAACAGTATCGTTTCGAAGCGTTTGAATATAGTCGTAATAGTCATTGAATTTATCGGCTACAAGAGAAGCTTGCCCCAATGTTGATTGTAGTTGGGTGCTGTCATCAGGGATATCAGATAAAGCACTAAAAGAATCTCTTAAATCAGAAATCTGAGCAGCGAGTGAAAATTCACTGTCTGGCGGCCCAACAAAGTTTTGAACTTGTTGTAAATAATTTACTTGAACGTCATAGGCGCTGGCGGCGCTTACTTGTGTCCATAAATCTCGCGATAGATTTAGATCAACTTGGCGGATAATATTTTCAGTTCGAACACCAACAGGTGTTCCTGTGCTAGCAATAACTTGTGAATTTTGCGGTAAAATTTGCCGACTATAACCAGGAGTTGAGACATTTGAGATGTTATTTGAAATAACATTTAATTGTTGTTGTGCAGCGCGTAATCCAGAAATAGCGTTGTTAAGTGCCTGATATGTCATGCTTTTTTCCTATTTTTTATAAAACTCTTAAAGAAAACAAATCTTTATGAGTTTTTCTTCAAATATAGGAGTTGCAAAAGCAGTGCCAGAAAGAGGGAAGACCTTTACGGTTGCGAATATCTTCCAACCATATTGTTTATTTCATCTGTAAGCCTATGTTGTTTTTCACGTAGTTTAAGCTCTAGGATCATGGAAATGAGCATTTCTCTGCGCATCATCGCTTCGTGAATGTCACGATCTTGCATGAGCTTAATAGCCGTCATTGCCGCACGTATACGCCTTACGTTTGCCGGTTTGTCATAGAGATTGGCGACAAATTCAGGGTTTTGGTACATCTTTTTAGTTAGAATTTCCATTTGCGCGTAATAACTAGGATTGGTGCCAAGAAAGTCCGTAATTTCATTATCATCCATACCCATTTCTCGCATAAGAGCTTTAAGATATGGAGATGTGCTTTCTTCTCCTGTTCCACCCGGCGGGATTTTTGACCCTGCTGTTTTCATTGCAATAAGGGCGGCAAAGCTATTATGAGCAACACTACGCATTGCCATTAAAGATCTCGCGTCTTGATAAGGAATAACAAATTTTTCTAGTGTAGTTTTACTCCGACCAGTTGTTGGAAGTGTATCGTGTAAGAAGATATAATTTAAGAAAGCAAATATATTGGTTTCTGTTTTTTCTTCTTGCACTTCATCTGCTGTTGGACTGCCTGGGTTCACCGCAGTTGTGGAAAGATCAATTGGCAATGTTAAGGGCGCATCAATAAGGCGCGTGAAATCAATATCTATATTTTGTTGATCCGCATCGCCACTTGTATTGTTACAAAGAAGGGCATTATTACGAGCGTTATCTTCTATGTTACAGAATGTATCTATATATTGTTCTAGGCGTCCTTTTTTATCGCTTGTGTTGTCATCGGTTGTTAATCCATCCCCACTACCTAGACCACGAGACATCATTTTTTCTGTTATTGCTGTATGAGTAAGTTCAGCGCGTTGTTCGCTGTTTAAAAGATCGCGAGAAAATGTTCCGATTTCACACATTTGTTCACTAGGGTGATAGTCTTTATGTGCACGAGCATATTTCTGTTGCATGATGCGTTGTGTTTCTAGTTGATGCTTCACATCGAAGAATTTACCAATGGCTTGTACTTGCATCATCATAACCGATGTTAATTGGTTGGTCATGAGTTGCAATCCTCCAATCCAATAATCTTTTAAAAATCTAGATAAATATGCTGAATCTGGTCTTGCAGGAGGAGCTGTTCTACCATTCCAACCATCAATAACAGCATTAGCTGGGTAGGATGATGGATCGCAATCCGCACTTGGAATGGGTAAGTCTTTGTGACGACATATATAATATTGAACGCTAGTTCCAGCTACTCTATTTGGAGGGTCAGAGTCATCCCAGTCTGACATATTAGTGACAGCCTTACAGACACCGCTTCCTGGACCGCCATCACCTGCCCCAGCGATATGGGCTCCCGCTAATAATCCAGACCATGATAATTTGCAAGGCTCTCCTAAAGTTCTGTTGCCATTCCCATCAATTTTATAGCCCTGAAAGTCAGGCCCTGCAGCGCCAGCTTCAATCGCCGCAACTGCTGCCGGACAGTTTTCTTGTAATAATATTAAATTGTTCAATGCAAACTCATCAAGCATATCCTCTTGAACTTGGTTGCATTCGTTACTGCCGCTAGCAAGTCCTACATTTCGTTGACATGCATCTATACTACATGCGGGAGGAGCATTATTATATGTTCCCAGCATTCTAGCGGTTCCAGGCATAAACTGGTACATTCCTGTGGCGCATATTCCGTTAACTGCCGTATACCCGCCACTTCCTCTAGACTCTGTTTGAAAGAGAGAGTTTTTAAATTCTGTGAAGTCACATTCTTCACCACTGTTTGTTGGTGGTGTTGGGAATTGAGCAAATCCTGCAGTAGGAAACAATAAAGAGACGACTAACAAAATAAGAAGATTACGCATTTGTATTCTCCTTATTTTCTTGAATGATGTGGCAAATTTGTGATGTTTCTGTCATATAATTTTCAAAAACAATGCAGATAGTTTCATGGGCACGATTATTTGATAACACTATATTTCCAGACCAGTCCGTTGGTGTGTTTTTATTAAGAGTGTTTGTTATATTTGTAATGCCAACGAGTGATTTGGGCTCTACATTTTTAACTCTAACTGAAACATGCCCATTATTTTTATTTATATTAAGGAGAACATCAATAGTTTTAGTTTTTGTGCTTTTGATTTTATATTTGATTTTATAAAAGACGTCATAAGAGTTTTTATAAAAACTATCGTTTGATAATTTTTGTTTTAACTCTTCATTGTCTTTTTTAATTTCAAAAGGTTCAAATGAGTGTGCGGCTTTATTGTTTCCTAGAACATCTGTTTGAATTATTGTTCCGTGTGAAAATCCTTTAAAGATATGATAACTATTAGATACAGAGCTTATATTTTCAGTTTTAGTTTCTGTGGGCATGAATGAGTAATAGCCTACGCCTGTTGCTATAATAGTCAGGAATAATATGAGCGCTATGGTGCTTATTTTTAATTTCATTATGGTAACGCCCTCAACACTTCACGTATAATAGGGTTTTCCTCTGAGGCACTTTGGTTTGTATATTTATCCTGTAGTTGTTCTAGGGCTGTTTCAAGCCATATGGATTGTGACATTTCAGAACGCAAGAGGCTGTCATACATATCGCGTTTTTGCATGAGTGAAATAGCCTGCATTGCTACCTCTTTACGGTCAATATTGACGGGTTTATCATAAAGATCGGTGTAGAAGTTTGGATTTTGATAGAGTTTCTTTGTAAGCAATTCCATTTGTGCGTAATAGCTTGGACGTGCGCCCAAAAGTTCCTGTGCTTGCGCTTCTTCCATACCCATTTCTTCAAATAGAGCTTGCATATAAGGTTGAACGTTTGCATCGCCTTGTGATTTCATAGAGGCAAGAGCATGATAAGAGGCCATGGCAACTTGTCGTTGCGCTGTTAAAGACCTCATATCCATATAAAGAAAAGATCCTAGATCAATCGCTTTATCGTCCCTTGTTGCCATGAAATAAAGATCACTGAAATTAGGAACGAGGCGGTGTGCATATAAATTGGACTGAAGGGCAAAAACATCTTCTTCGTGTTCTGATACATTTCCGCCTGCTGTAAAATCTAATTCTAAGGTATATGGTTTGGCGATTGTTTGGGTGAAATCGATATCTTTATTGTAACGACTAGCATCTGTTCCTGCACATAAGGCATCAAAACCATTGCTGTTATCGCCAGGGTTGCAATATGTTTCTTTGAACTGAACCCATCTGCTTTCCCTATCAGAGCTTCCCCCATTCGCAGAAATTGTATCACCACTTATCAGTTGTCTGGCCATCCCTTGTGTTGATAAGGCAATGTCAACAGTGTTGGCGTTTTGATCAGAGGCGGCTAAGGCGCGAGTATTTGTCCCGAATGTACACACACCTTCACTTGGTTGATAATCTTTATGAGCCTGAGCTTGCATGGTTTGCAATAGGCGTTGTGATTCTAGTTGATGTTTTGCATCAAAAAGAGTGCCGATGGCCATGGTTTGTGTAACAGCAACAGTAGTTATTTGATCTGTCATGAGAAGCATAGCAGGCAGTAAGTGCATTTCCCAAACAATACGCGTGAGCCATTCTCGGTGATAGATAAATTCATTTGTAATGTGTGTGCGTGTCGCTTCGGTTTGTCTTGTTGATGTACAACCGCAGGCGGTTGAACAAGCACTAATAGGGGTTGTACAAGAGGGACCACAACAACAACGGCATGGATGTAAAGCCCATGCATTTTTAGGGGTTGTTATTTGGTACGCACCAAAGAACAGTGTAAGATATAACAGTAATAATGAAAGAAGGCGTTTTATCATCTAGAGATCCTTTCTTCTGTTACACGGTTCACTTTATTTTTAACAAATTCTTGTTCTTCTAGAAGAGCTGTTTCAAGCATTGTTGCAATAACAGCCTCTGTTCTCAAAAGGCTTCTATAAATATCACGTTTTTGCATGAGATCAGCAGCTTGTAAGGCAACCTCTTTTCGGACAATATTCGCGGGCTTGTCTAGTAATTCTGTATAAAAATTGGGGTTTTGATAGGCTATTTTTGTTAAAACTTCCATTTGCGCATAATAAGAAGGTTTATCACCCAAGAGCTGCTGTATTTCATCGACAGACATCGAGCTTCCGCCCATTTCGCGCAATACGGCATATATAAAGGGTTGCGATTCATCATTACCTTTTGATTTTAGAGCGGCAATGCTGGCAATACTGTTTACAGCAACACTACGTTTTGCCATGAGAGCGCGTTGATCTAAAATTGCTTCATACCCCTGAACGCTGAGCTCTGTATTATCTCTATTAAGTAATTTGTTTTGAGTTACTTTTGGAAAGGCTTCATGAGAAAATACATTATTCATGAAGGCGAATAGTGATTTTTCATCGTCAGTCGGTGCTGTGCTTGTTGACCCAGATCGATCTATATCTAATGTTAATGGATACGCAATCGTTTTTGTAAAATCAATATCACGATTAAAGAGAAGTTTGTTATTATTACTGTATGTACAAAGTAGCCCTAGATTTTCTCCATTATCATTCTGATCACAGAAGTCTTTTATGAAGGCTGCAAGACGTGATGGTTTATCTGATTCTATCCCTTCAATAGAAAGAGAGTTGTTGGCCAAACTTTGACGATCCAAGGAATGACGAGCAAGGGCATTACTTGTTATTTTTGAAATTCTATTTGAGGGCGCTAAGCTTCTTATGGTTGATCCAAATTCACACAACCCTTCGCTTGGGTGGTAATCTTTGTGTGCTTTTGCTGTTAAGGTTTGGAAAAGGCGTTGTGTTTCTAATTGATGTTTTGCATCAAAATATTGACCAATAATATGTACATTTTGCATTGCAATAGCACTGATTTCAGTTGTCATGAGCTGGAGTGCTTTAAAAACACCCATTGGTGCCCCTGGCGTTGCGCCTTTTAAAAAATCATCAATGAACCATTCTTTGTGTTCTACGAATTGTTGCGTGATATGTCCTAATGTTGTTGCAGGATCTCCGACAGTTCCCGTTTGGTTTGATGATGTACAGGTGCAGGCGCTGGAAGTTTGACCAACAAAACTACAGCAACTGGTGCAAGGACAAGTTGGACAACAATGAGTTGCTTGTACCGTTTTTGGTACAGTGGTTATTCCTCCAAAAATAACTGTTATGGCGATAAAGCAAGACCAAAATATTTTTTTCTGTTGTATAATATTTTTCATTTATCGCGCCACCGTATCCATTTTATTATCTACGATAGGCAGATTATTTAATTTTGTTATAACGCGCTCGTGCTCATCTTCTAACATTGTTTCTAATGTTACAGCTAAAATTGCTTCACTTCTTAAAAGACTATTATAAATATCCCTGTCTTGCATGAGATTGATGGCGCGTAGAGTAACACCCTTTCGACGTACATTTACGGGTTTATCATAAAGCTCCGTATAAAAAACAGGATTTTGATATAGTTTTTTCGTAAGCACTTCCATTTGTGCGTGGTAAGAAGGAGTTTCTCCTAAAACAAAATTAATTTCATCATCAGGAACGCCAAGTTCTGTGACAGCCTTTCTAAGAAATGGTGCAACTTCTTCATCGCCGCTTGATTTTAATCCAGCGATAGCCGCAAAGCTATTCATTCCAACGCTTCGCTTTGCAGCAACTGAGCGGAAGTTCATATAATCATAGGCTTTATGCAGAGGGTCTCCATTTCCATTAGCAAGTTTGCGTGCGGCAATTATAGGTAGAACATCATGTGCATATAAGTTTGCGGAAAGAGCAAAAATATCTTCTTGTTCGTCTGTTGGGGAGCCATTTGCACTCATATCGATATTAAGCGTAAGAGGAGCATCAAAACTTCGTGTGTAATTTATATCTTTATTTAATCTTGCAGGAGTGGGTGAGCCTGACGCACATAAATAATTAAGCGCATTTGAATTGTTAGACTTGTCACAGTAGGTAGAAATAAATTGTGCACGACGATTTGCTTTGTCAGATTCAAGTCCTTTTGAGGATAGAGTGTCTTTTCCACGCACTTCTCTGGTAAGTTGTCTGTTTGCAATTGTTTGGTATGTGAGGTTTGATTTTTGAGTTGAGGCAGCGAGTGAACGCGTATTCGTTCCAAACTCACAAAGTCCTTCACTAGGTGTATAATCTTTATAGGCTTCGGCAGAGAGTTCTTGGAGTAAGCGCTGTGTTTCTAGTTGATGTTTTGCATCAAAGAAAGATCCTATAATAGTCACCTGCTGAAGAGCCACAGTTGAAAATTGTATATTCATCATCGTAAGGGCAGGAAGAATATGTTCTTTCCACCATACATTAACGAGCCAACCCTTATGATTTATAAATTCATTTGTTACATGCTGTCTAATTGATTCTTGGTTTCTTCTTATCACTCCCATACAACCGCTGGGCCCACATGGTGTGCCGCAACTTGCAGAAACACCGTTTGGTGTCATAGGGTCTCTATTTTGCGCCCCATTGCAGCCGCTACAGGTGCCTGGGTTAGTTGTGTTTGGCGGCGTGATGTTAATAATTTCACCAATTATAGAGTTAAGCGTAGAGGCTAAAGCTGCAGGCCCACCTAAAGCAGCAACTAATCCAGAAGGCAATGAATTCGTTAGGGCAGCCATGCCAGTCGAAGTTAATGCTTGTTGTAGAGCCGCAGACCCACCAGCGAGTTCCGTTATTGTTGCAATTTGTTCTTGAACGCCTTGTGCACCCAATGAAGCCATAATAGCATTTAAACTGTTTGTTACTACTGCTTGTTGAAGAATATCACCAATACTAGATAGGTCTGTAATATTTCCTAAGCTAGGTATTTGTGATAATACTTCACCAACAGCGCCGCTAATTTGTTGATTAGTTACAGCATCTAGTAACTGTACTGCGTTCTCAAATTCTATATTACCGCCTTGAATATTTGAGAGAATTGTTGTTGCTTGATTTACAGGAATGCCAGCACTTGCTGCAACACTTCCTGCAACGGTGCCTAAATTAAGATTTCCTGTTTCTAATCCCTGTAAGAGAGAATTGTTTGAGAGTGGCGCTTGTGCAATAGCGGTTTGCACATTTACTATATTCAAGCAAAATAATGTTAATAAAAGAGTTAACATAGAAAGCGATGATTTCATTATTGGCCATCGCTTTCTATATCAATTATTCTCGCTGATACGCGGCGATGTTCTTTTTGTAGAAGGGTTTCTAGTAATGTTGCTAGGGCCGCCTCGCTACGCATTAAACTATCAAATGTGTCCCTATCTTGCATTAAGGCAATAGCCTGAAGGACAGCACCTTTTCTTTCTACATTAACAGGCTTGTCGTACAAGTCAGTATAGAAGCTTTGGTTTTGGTAGATATTTTTTGTAAGCACTTCCATTTGCGCAAAATAACTTGGATTTGTACCAAGTAAATCTTCAAGCTCGCTATTTTGCACACCTAAGTCAGCCATTAGGCGATAAAGATAAGGGGCAGATCCAGCTTCCCCACTTGATTTTAACGCGGCAATTGCATGAATAGAATTTTGCGCAACACTACGTTTGGCTGCAAGAGCTCTTATATCTAAGTAAGTATTGGCCGCTAAAAGAGCGTCATTATCTCCACTTGATAAAACACGTGATGCGATGGTTGGCAAAACATCATGTGCAAAAAGGTTGGCAGATAGCGCCATAATATCTTTTTCGTCATCTGTTGTAGATGCATCAGATAAGTCTATATCTAGAGTGAGTTCATTTTCAATTGTTTGGCTGTAATTGACATCTTTATTCCAGCGTTCTGCTGTAGATGATGAGCCGTTACAAAAACGGTCAAAACCGTTACCATTATCCGTTGGATTGCAGTAATCACTAATGAAGTTTTTAATACGGCTTTCTTTATCGCTTAATGCCCCACTTTGTGAGATACCATCCCCGTTAGATAGCTGTCTTTGCATGCTTCGTGCGGCAAGAGTTTTATGAGTTAAGTCAGATTTTCTTTCAGAAGAAGCAAGGGAGCGTATGTTGGTTCCAAATTCACAAAGGCCTTCGCTAGGATGATAATCTTTATGAGCTTCGGCGGTAAGGGTTTGAAATAGACGCTGTGTTTCTAGCTGATGTTTGGCATCAAAAAATTGCCCAACGGCTGTAACTTGCATCATAAGCACAGATGTTAGTTGGTTTGTCATGAGCTGCAATGCGGGCAGAATGTTTCGTGCAAACATATCACCAACAAACCAAAGACGATAGGCTTGAAACTCGTTTGTTACATGCGCTCTGATACGATCATGATTGATGGATATAGGACGCTGGCATTGGCAGCAACTATGATCTCCATCATCCCCTGAGGCTGGAGAACTTGTACCGCTAGGGGTAATACCAGATCCTCCTGCTGCAATATTTAGGGCGTTAGCTATTGCATCTACCCCACCAAGCGCCGCAACAACATTAGGGGCAACTTGCTCTAAAATGCCCGCTATTGTATCTGCTCCAATTGTCGTTGCCAAGCTTGCTAAGGCGTTACTGCCACCTAAAATATTTGTTAGACTTGATATGGCATCATTAACGGCGGCCATTCCCTGCCCCGCTAACATTGTTTGTAGTTCTTGAGCAATATTCGGACTGGTTAATATTCTCTGGAGTTCAGAGAGATTGGGTATATTTCCTAAGTTGGTAAGTTCCGATAGTTGTTGAGTAAGAGCTTCGCTGATGTTGCCTTGTAAAAATTCACCCAGTAATTCTCCTGCGGCATTTACGTCAGAAATGCGTTGCAGGTTGTTTACAAAATTTAGAGCTTCGGTTGGATCGAAAGATGTGTTGTTTGCGAGAAGATCTGCGGCAGAGTTGATAGATAATTGACCTTGCTGAATGTTGTTAACGAATGTTGTTGGGTTTAGTCTTAATTGTGCGACAGCTTTATGAGGGCTTAAAACACTTGAGAGTATCAATATAGAGGCAAGTAAAAAAAGCGCAAACGCAGCTCTTTCCATAAAAAGCATTTTTTTAATATTACTTTTTCTCATGATTGTGATTATGCCCCGAAGATTTAAAAAACTAAATCCCTGATTTTTTTAATTTATTTACCAAATTTAATAGTATCATAATTTTATAATGAAAAGCACGTAACAGGTAGCTTATTTGAAGGGTTTTATTATTTTTTCTAGAAAAATATTTTTGTAAGAGTTCTTATGAAATGTTTTTCGTAAGTTTTTTGGGGGAGAAAGTGTTTAAAGTCGAGTATAAATTGGTTTTTAGCTATTTTATTTGATACATAGTATAAAAAAGAAGTAAATTAAATTATATGACGGATTCTGCACAACATAACAAATCGTCTTTAAAGGGCTCTCATCCTATTGCGCGCGCGCCACAAAAAGGAAAGCCGCAAAAAGCAACGCAACGTGTGGCTGAGGAGGCGGATACTGGCGGTTTGGGTAATGTTCTATTGCGCAATGAGTTTTATCGTGATGGATATCGCTTAGCGCTAAGGGTTGCGGTTATTCAAGGTGTTGTGATTGTTGGTCTTATTGCGGCTATGTTCTTTATTATTAAAGTGCATCAGCCTGAAAATAGATATTTTGCAACGACTGAAGATGGTCGGTTGATTCCTATGGTGCCGCTGTCACAGCCAAATTTAAGTAGACCAGCGCTTCTATCGTGGGTGACGCAGGCTGCGACTGAGGTTATGACATTTGGATTTAATGATTATCGTAGAAGGCTGCAGGAATCTTCTCGACATTTCACAGGTCCAGGATGGCAGAGCTTTACTAAGGCATTGCAACAATCAAAGAGGATTGAGGGCGTTGAGAGTAAAAATCAGGTTATTACTGCGGCACCAAGTGGGGCGCCAGTTTTAAAGTCTGAAGGTATTGTAAATGGGCAGTATCAATGGATTGTTGATATTCCTATGGTTATTTCTTCTGAGTCGGGATCGCGTTCTGTTTCCGAGAATTTGATTATGACGATTGTTGTTGTTCGTGTTTCTCGTCTAGAAAGTCCTAACGGTGTAGGGATAGCGCAGTGGGTTGCGCGTTCTGGTTAGTTATAATTTTTGGGTAAAATAAAAGCGTCTATATATGGTTTATATAACTAAAATATTATCTTTGGCCTGTTTTGTGGCGCTAAGCAGTTTGAGTTTAGCACAAGCACAAGATTTGGGTTTAACGGGTAATCAGCCGGCAGATGTTGTTTCTCAGGATGATTCTCTGCCTCAAGTTGAGGGGTTACGTGCGGGCGCGGATCCTTTAGATGTTCCGCCTGTTCCAAGTGATGTGATGATAGATATGGATCCAATTTCCCAGACGCCTGAAGAACTTGAGGCTGAAATTCGCCAAGAAGCTTTTGATGCTGTGATTACGGGAATGTTTCCATTGCAGCCAGATCAAATTCACGAGTTGCTTAAATATTATGACAAAACAGAAGCGGCGATGAATTCTCCATCGGCAGGCATTCCAACGCCTGAAATTAGTGTTCAGACTATTTCTTTAGATCCTGGCGCAACACCGCTTGTTGTACGTACGTCGCCAGGGCATATCACAACGGTGAATATTCTTGATGTTACTGGCGCGCCATGGCCTATTCAAGATGTGAGTTGGGCTGGTGATTTTGAAATTATTGAGCCAGAGGAAGGCGGTCATATCATTCGTATTACGCCAATGGAAAGATTTGCGTATGGGAATATGGCCGTACGTCTTTTGACACTTAAAACGCCAATTTCTATATCATTAAGAACAGATCAGAAATCGGTTCATTATCGAGTGGATGCGCGCGTTCCTGAGTATGGGCCGTTTGCAGAAACGCCATTGATCGAAGGTGTTGATGATCTGGCGGCAGGAAACCTTGTAATTTCTTCTGTTCTTGATGGGGTGCCGCCCTCAGGGGCAGAAAAACTTAATGTGTCTGGGGCGGATGGTCGAACAACAGCGTACTCTTTGTTGGGTAAGACTTATGTACGTACGCCTTTGACTTTATTGTCTCCAGGGTGGAGTAGTTCGGTGTCATCAGCCGATGGCATGAATGTTTATTCGATGGATAGTACCCCTGTTTTATTGCTATCTGATAAGGGGCGTTTTATCCGTGCCCACCTGTCGCAGAAAGAGGATTTGTTTGATGATTAATAATGATGATCTTGATGATGACTTCGATGATGGTGATTTCGATCTAGATGGTTTTGATGATGATTTGGGCGGGTTTGAAGCACAAAACTCGCTTGCCGATTTGTGGAAAAATAATCCTGCTGTAAAGATAGGGGTGATTGCGGTTGGTGCTTTACTTTTAGTTGGAGCGGTTATGTTTGTTGGCGGTGGAGAAGATGACGTGGTTTCATCCCGCGTGACGGGAAGTTCCGCTGTTGATGAATTGCCAGGCACTTCGCAACTTTCCCCAGCGATGGAAGAGGCGTTACAAGAAGAAAATAATCGCCGTATTGAGGATGCTCGCAGAACGGGAGATAGCGTAATACCCATGCCGACAGATCCTTTACAAGGTAAAATTCCAATACAATTTGAAGAAAAAGTAGAAGAAGACCCTTTGGAAAGATGGCGACAAATGCAAGAGCAGCGTCTGCAAAATGATCAGGTTAATGATACGCCTGCTTCCGAAATTCCTGTTGAGGTTGTTGATACGCGTACGCCTGCAGTAAATGCATTGTCAGAAGCAATGGCTGTTCAAATGGAGGCTATTTTAGGCAATCAAGGCATTCCATCTATACAGGTTAAAGCAGTGTCACCTGAAGATTATCTTGAACGTATTCAAATGGAGGCTCAAAAAAAGCGGGAAGCTGCTTTAGCCAAGTTGCAACAGCAGCAAGTAGCCGCAGATTCAGATGTAATCACAGAAACGGCAACTATTTTAGTTCCTGCAGGTACAATTGAATATGCGCAAATGGTGACGGAAGCAAATACAGATGCGCCAGGGCCAATCTTGGCTGAAATTGCATCAGGTCCATTAAAGGGCGCACGGTTAATCGGTAGTTTTAAAATGGCAAGTAACAGGTCGGCAGGTGGTAATTCAACAGGCCGAAATTCGACAGCAAAATATTTGACGCTAAATTTTAATACGGTGGTGTTGGATGGTATTGGTTATAATATTAGTGCCATCGCTCTAGATCCAAATACAACTTTACCTGGTGTTGCTACAGATATAAATAGGCGTTATTTACAGCGCGTAGTTTTTCCAGCGGCAGCAGCATTTATTACAGGGCTGACAGAAGCGATTGCACAATCTGGAACAACAACGATTACAGTTCCTAGCGCTTCTGGAAATGGAGTTGTGTCTCAACAAGACCAAAATTTAAATTCCGATCAGGAGGTTTCAGCTGGTATAGCAGAAGCTGGAGAGGAAATTGGTGAGATTCTTGATGATATTGCTGATGGTGTAAGTCCATTGATAAGGGTTCGCGCCGGAACACCTATTGGTGTTTTATTCACTGAGCCAGTGTTGGATCAACCAGACCTTGGATCATCTGCTGACCAATCATAAAATTCGGAAAGATTAATGCAAGACGAAGATAATAATTTAGAACTTGATGATGATTTTTTGAGTGATGATTTTGACGATCTCGCTTTGGATGATTTTGACGATGAGGGTCTAGATGAGGGGGTGTGGGACGATGATGAATTATCACCACCTTTAGAGGCACCCTCTCAGCAGGAAGACGCCTTAGGCCTTTCGGAAAAGAAAAAGCCTGCTTTAAGTTTTAATACGCTCGTTATTATCGGCGCGGTTATATTGGGTGTAATTGTTTTGTATTTTCAGGTTTTTAAGGGCAACAAACCAAATATGGATCAATCTCAACGGTTTGTTTCTAGTTTAGGTATTGAAGCTGCGACATCGACTTTGGATGGCAATGAAGAAAACTCACTAGATAATACAGAAGATGATGGCACACAAGAAATAGATTCAGGATTTTTAAATGATGATATGGATAATTTGCCAGAAGAGCATTTTATTGAGCTTGAGCCAGATGAATTACCAATGCCAACACCAGTTTCTCAAGATATGGAGCTTGCGGATGAATATGTTTATGTTGCAGATAGTTTAGAATTTACAACTGAAACACAGGAGTATTCAACTGACTCAATTTCACCTGTAGAGACCGTTGAAACTGTAGGTACTTCTCGTTCAGTTGAGCCAGCGATAGAGATAGAGGAAATTGCCACTATAGTGGAAAAAAATATAGAAGATGAGATAAATGATATTGTCGTTAATAATACGGATGCGATAAAACAGGATCATAGCAGTGATGGCGCAACATTATCGGCAATTGATCAGAAGCTGGCTTTATTTTTAGATCGTATGGATGATTTGGAAAATAAGATTGATGTGATAGAAGATGCATCAAATCAAAGAGCTGCTCTTTTAGAGGAGTCTGTTAAATCATTAGAGGGCAAAGTTAAGTCTTTAAAAGCGGCTCCTGTTTCAAAGCGAAGTACTCAGAAAGCAAGCCCTGTTAAGAAAGCCTTGACTAAAAAACCTAGTGTTAAGTGGAAGCTTAAGGCAGCACAACCAGATAAGGCCTGGATTTCTCAAAAAGGATCTTCTGTTATTAAGCCCATTAAGGTTGGTGATAATATTGATGGTTTAGGCCAGATTCAGTCTATCCAGCTTGTAAATGGTAAGTGGATTGTATTGGGAACTGGTGGAAAAATTACGCAATAATATTAAGTTTTTTACTGGTTTTTGTTAAAATAAGGCGACAATATGGCAGAAATAAGCAGGGAAACAGTGTTAAAATATTATTTATAATCAGTAAGTTATAAAATAAATTGTTTTTTTAATCCTTAAATTTGCCTTATTTAACGAAATTATGATCTAATAGAACTATAAGCAAATGACGCATGCTTATTTAGTTTAATGTTTCTATTTATGGACAGTAAACGAACAAACGATCAAAGTGTTTTTATGATTAGAATTTAAAGGAGAAAATTATGTTTAAATATATTAATAAAAAAAGCTTACAGTTTAGTTCTGTAGCGGTTATTGCAATGATGAGTGGTGCTGAAGATGCTCTGGCTCAGGGGCGCGGTACTGGTGGGTCTGGTGCAGATTTTAGTACAATTGGTGAGAATATCACCACATCTATTTCTGGGTTGCCAGGCCTATTGTCTGGAGTATCTTACATGTTGGGTATTCTGTTAGGAGTGCTTGGTATCTTGAAAATTAAAGATCATGTTGAAAATCCTTCGCAACATCCTTTGCAACAAGGTGCGATTCGCTTGCTGGCGGGTGGTGGTCTATTTGCTCTACCGCTGGTTTACGAGGCAATGAATAATTCTATTGGGGACGCTAATTCATCAGTAGCGGCTAGAAATCTTCAGGCTGTAACTTTTGCTGTAACACCGTAATAAAAATGTTTGCATTACCAATTATATTGGGCATCGCTGGACAAGGCGGTGCCCAAATTTCTGATAAAAAAGAAATTCTCACACCTCAGGTAAGACAGAAGGTGTTGGAGAGGGATGACAATACCTGCCAGTTCTGTGGCTTTCATTCCAAAAAATATCAAGATATTCACCAGATTGATCATAATATAGATAATGTTGAAATAAATAATTTGGCAACAGTGTGTATTTTTTGCCACCAATGCTTTGATTTAGAAAAAACGGCCCAAATGCGCTCGGGCGTTCTTGTCTGGTTACCAGAAATTGAACAGGCTCAATTAAGCCATATAGCCCGTTCTATATACGTGGCACGTATTTCCCAAGGGTCTATGGCCGACACGGCAAAAAAAGCTTTAGAGACTATTATGAAGCGGCGAGAGGAAGCCAAATCACGCATAGAAACTGATGATCCATTCGTTCTTGCTATGGTTATGCGTGATTTTTTAGGCCCCAAACATTATGCGATGCGTACAGAAAAATTAGAAGGTATTCGTTTATTTCCGCTGGATAGACGTATTATTAAAGAAGGAGATTTGGAGTTTAATCAGTTTCCTCAGATTCTGGCCTATTGGCGTTCAAAAGATGGTCCTTTTGGCGGTAAGGTTCCTAGTCAGTGGAAGAATTTTTATGCAGAATTGCAGCAAGTTGCGTAGTTTTTTATTCATATTACGTAATTATTTGAGGTGATTTATTTTTCTTGAGCATCTTTCTTTGATAACTCACAATTTTCTCTGGTTTCTCGTTAATGTATAATAGCTTTATGAAGCAAAACCGCATAGAATCACTGCAATGAAGATTTTCAACAAAATTTTAGCCCCTTTTCAGACAGCGCTTAAGCAATCTGTGGAATCATTTATTCGCTTAGAGACGGGTGAAAATCAAACAACGCTTGTTTCATCCGATGGATCTTTAATTACATATGTTAAGGTTGATGGAAGTCGACAAATTATTGGTGAAGAAGAGTATAAAAATCTTATTCAGGGTGCGACGTTAAAAATCGGCGCACGATTTGATCGCCAAGGTCATGCAATGCAAGTGTACTTTGTTCGTGATCCAGGTCGTATTAAAAAGCATTTAGAAAAACTGATGAAGCCTTCTCGTGCAACAGCAGAAGATACTGGTCTAGGGGTTGAGGATGTTTTTGAAGAACGCGTGAGGCATTTATCTCGATATTTATCATATGAGGAGTGCTATTACGTTTTGTGGACACGCCCTTCTGTTTTAACTAAAAATGAATTAAAACGCGCGGCAAAAGAGGCTAAATCTCATAAATGGGTCAAGGCTGGAAACTCTCAATATCCTTTTGCAGCGGTTAATGCGCTTAAAACGCGCCATAAAAGTTTTGTGGCATCTGTGACGGCTTCTCTTGATGAGTTAGGTATTCGTGGCGAGGTTATGTCTGTTGAAGAAGCTTTGCTCGCTGTTAAAAACAATCTTTATCCTTCGAAGTCTCATGAGGATTGGAAAGCATCTTTGCCAGGTGAAAAAATATCACCGCGTGCACCAATGAGTAAGACGGATATGTCAGAAATTCTCTGGCCTTCTTTACGTCAACAATTAGCGCTTGCTGATGCGCGTGTGATCAATGAATCAATTGTTAAAATTGGTGACCAGCTTTGGGGAGGAGCAGATATAACTTTAGCCCCTATGGATCCTAGCCCTTTTCCAATGCTTCTTAATCGTCTTTTTGAAGCTGGTGTTCCTTACCGCATTTCTTTCCTTGTTGAAGGCGGCGGAAGTTATGGCATACAATTTAGAACGTTTATCTCTACGATTTTGGGTGTAACAAATGCTTCAAATAAACAGATCAAGTATTCTTTGGAAAGCTTGCAGAGATTGGCACGAAAAGAGCCTGTTGTTCGCTTACGTGTTTCCGTTGCCACGTGGGCACCATCTGATGATTTTAAGTTGATACAAGATCGCTTATCAAATTTGATTCAAGCAGTTGAGAGTTGGGGATACTGTCAGGTAAGTGAATTTTCTGGTGACCCTCTTGATTGTATTATGTCGTCAGCGATGGGAATTCATTGTGCTGGAACAGCTCCGCCTGCCATTGCGCCGATGATTGAGGTAATGAAATTGATGCCTTGGCAGCGTCCATCATCTCCTTTTGAAAAAGGGGCGATGTTATTTAGAACGCCCGATGGGAAAGTTTGGCCGTATCAAACAGGAACAAATTTAACAACAACGTGGTTCGACCTTATGTTTGCGCAGCCTGGGGCTGGTAAGTCTGTTTTGTTAAATTCAATGAATATTGCTTGTTGTTTAAGCCCAGGGATTACGACGTTACCTTATATTGCCATTATTGATATTGGTCCTTCATCCGCAGGGATGATTTCAATGATCAAAGAAGCTTTACCTGAAGAAAGACAAAATGAAGCGGCGCATTATCGTTTGCGTATGAGTCATGAATATGCGGTTAATCCTTTTGACACGCAGCTTGGCTGCCGTTATCCGTTAATGGATGAGCGCAGTTATTTAGTTGAACTTTTGACTCTTCTTTGTACGCCCCCAGGGCATGAAAGCCCTTATGATGGGATACAGCAACTCGCTGGCCTTGTTGTTGATGAGATGTATCGTTGGCGTGATGATGCTGCGGCTAACTCAGAGGCGCGTGGTTATTTGCCACGTCTTGATTCTGATGTGGATGACGCTATTAGACGCCATAATATTCATCTTCCTGCTGATCCTTATTGGTGGGATGTTGTTGATCGTTTGTTTGATTGCGGTGAAACAGATATAGCTGTTAAAGCGCAGCGTCATGCCTCTCCAACTTTATCTGATACCATTACGGCATCACGCCGCCCTCAGATACGCTCGCTGCTTGAAGAAACATCTGTTGGTAGTACTGCTGAAAATGTTATCAATGCTTTTGAACGGATGGTCACTTCGGCTATTCGGGAATTTCCAATTCTATCAGGCGTGACGCAGTTTGATACGTCGCGCGCGCGTATTTGCGCGATTGATCTTATGGATGTTTCTCCGCAAGGGGATGATACGGCGGATCGTCAAACGGCAATAATGTACATGTTGGCGCGCCATATTTTGGTGAGTAAATGGTGGGTTGGACCAGAGATGCTTGCCAATATTCCCGATAAATATCGTCCGCATCATGAGGCAAGGCTTCAAGATATTATCGAAACACCTAAGCGTCTTTGTTATGATGAGTTTCATCGTACCAGTCGTTCAGGATCGGTTAGGGCGCAGGTTATTCGAGATGTTCGTGAGGGACGTAAGCGCGGTGTTCAAATTGCTTTATCATCGCAGCTTTTAGATGATTTTGATGATGATATGGTGGATCTGGCAACGGGTGTTTGGGTTTTGGGCGCAGCTATTTCAGATCAAGCCGTTGATAATATTCAAGAACGTTTTGGTCTTTCTGAGACAGCGCGTAATGTCATTCGTTATAAATTAACAGGCCCAAAAGCTGGTGGTGCACCAGTTCTTCTTGTTTTAGGAACAACAGAAGGGCGTTATGAGCAGCATTTGCTGAATACATTAGGCCCTATTGAACTTTGGGCATTATCAACATCTTCTGAAGATGTTGCTATTCGATCACGACTTTATGATCGTTTGGGCGCGAGTGTAGCGCGCCGTATATTGGCTGCAAATTTCCCAGGTGGAAGCGCACGCGGTGAAATTAAGCGCCGGATTATGGCTTTGTCTGAAAAAGGTGATACGCAATCTGCTTCGTTAAATAAAGTGATTGAAACTATTGTTGAAGAACTTGTTGCGGCAGGACAAAATTCATTAAATAAAGTTTCTATAGAGCATTAGAGCTTACTATGAATAAATTAGAAGATTTTATAAAGTGGGTTAAAAGCAATATTATTATTTCTTTAAGTATCGGCGTGCTTATTTTGATTGCTGGATATTTTATTGTGCAAGTAATAATGCCTAAAAAGGGCAATATGATATATGGGTTTTGTGGTGTTTTTTTAGAACAACAAATGACATTTCCAGACACACTGGAGCATACCTATGTTGAAATGTATCGAAGTGCTGTTCGAATCTATTATAAAAATATTGATGCCTATGGTCAGCAAAATTTTTCTTATATTGAATGTTCCTTTGTTCAAGATCCGCAGCAAGGCGTTCAGTTAGATAACGTTATTTTTAAGAGCCCAGTTAAAGATATTACCGAAAAGTTTTATGATGAAGAAAGAAAACGTAGTTTCTATCGTGTGAAACCAGAAAAAATAAAGCTGTTCAATCGGTCAAAATCTTCTGCGGTTATTATGTCTCAAGATCCAGACCTAACATTGCCCGAACCGAAAGCGATGTTTTAGATAAATGTATATTTTTAGTTTATCAATAAACCGAAATCAGAGATTCCGAGCGTATTTTGTACTGCAGTAATAAATGCGCCAAGGTTAACAGCGATAGCGCCACCTAAAATATGAGTAACGGAGGCCATCATTGAGGTTTGAGAGTTTCCTTCAGCAATTTGACGCATTATATAAATTCCTTTAATGAAGCTGATCATGCCTATGACGGCAACAAAGGCCATTATTCCACCGATCACAGCTTCAGCCTGCCCTCTTTCAGGGCCTGCAGCGGCATATTGAAGACTGGCATATGTTTGAACATCACCAGCAAAAATGGAATTGTTAGCTGCAGAGAGTAATTTATCAACAGATAAGAGGGCTCCTGCAACAAGGAATGTCATTATTGTTCCAAGCCCCATCGGGCCGCGCGCACCTTCTTGTTCTGATTTTAATAATCGTGAAATCCCTATCATTATAAGAATGATGCCCGTTAAATAACTGAATCCTAGCAGTAATAACTGAACAGGTTCCCAAATATCTCCCATAAAGCTAACAAGCATAGCATCGAGGCCGGTACCTGAAACATTTCCAGTATTATAACCATTCCCCGTCCCGCTGGCTAGACTACTCCCATTTCCACCTGTAAGTGTTGTTTGGACAACGTTAGCTACTAATGGAAGCGCAAAGAACGCGCCACCTGCGAGGAAACGTTTAATGGGATCCCATATTAGAACTTGGTTAGGGGTTTCAACGTGCTCTCTAATTTTAAGTATTCCCATGACACCAAGGACAAGTCCGAACAAATAAGAAAGCCCAGCAAACAAACCCGGGAGGCCATCTGATGAAGTGAAGATATTCCCCATAACCGTTCCCAATGTTTGGGCTGTCGCTGGATCAGACGAGAAGAGCACTGTGAGTAAGGTGCCGCTAAAGATCGTTAAAAGTTTGAAATAATTTATCATTTTTCTCTATTACTCTAATAATTTCCTCTATGCGTCCAGTATATCACAGGCACTTAGGCAAATAAAAATTTCGCGCCACTATATGGTAATATAATGGCGCGGAAATATTAAAAATTATTTAAAATCAATCAGTTATATTTATTTTTATGACACAGGCGCATCAATTTTAATGGGTAAATCAGCTGCAATAGGCTCATCATCAAGCATTTCAATCATACCGCCAGGCTGAACCGAGAAATTAGCAATAAAGAGCGCATTTGAGTAATAAACAACTGCATCGCAGAGTCTATTTCCTTTGTCATCAGTGCTTTCAAAGGATGCGGGGCGAATTGTGCCTTCAATTACCATTTTTGTTTTATCATCAAGCTCTTTAGGCACATAAGTGTCTTCCATGCTTTCAGCGATTAAGAACGGGCCTTCTTCACCACGCACGAAGAAACAGAAGAATTTCAGGTATTCTAAAACATTCTCATCTGTAATTTTTACAGGTGCTTTTGCGTTGATTTCGTGAATAGGAGGGGAAGTGCCATTGAGCCAGAAGAGATTTCCTTGGTCGGTAAGGTAGTAGATAAATAAGTTACGAGGCGTCCATGCGGGGTCTTTTACACGAATCAAGGCAACCTGATCGTAAAATGGTAAAGGTCTCCATCCAACGGAAGTTGTTGCTGGATCTACACTAAATTTATCACCAATAGGGTTAATTTGTTCTAAAAACCCAGCTAACTCTTCGCCCTCAACGGGACTCCATTTATCATCCATATACATTGGTTAATTATCCTTTTCGGGATCAAATTTAAGTCAAAATACTATAACACATATTTGTTTAACGGTTAAACTATTGATTTTCAAGCTATAAAGCTTTAATTTTCAGCCTATACCAGAGAGTGTTTATATTTCAATAATATGCGTATTTGATGAAGTTCTAAATTGACAGAGGTCTGTGGTCTGTGTATAACCCACCTTCAATTGAATAAAAATTAAAGAATTAAGCGGAGTTCGCTATGAAACGCACATATCAACCAAGTAAATTAGTACGTAAGCGTCGTCACGGATTTAGATCACGTATGGCAACAAAAAATGGCCGTCGTATTCTTTCTGCACGTCGTGCAAAAGGTCGCGCTAGCTTAAGTGCTTAATTATAAGAAAAAGAGGGTTTTTAAGTCCTCTTTATATCTTGTTTACTTAAAAGGGCTGTTATAGCCTTTTTTTATGTCTGATTTTCAAATAAATACTCATAAAATTAGCAGCCTTAAGAAAAGGGCTGGTTTTTTGCGCGTGCAAAAAGAAGGAAAAAAATGGATTTCCAAGAGTTTTATTTTACAAATATGCCCAAATGACAATGAAGGACAGCGTTTTGGTCTTGTCGTGACAAAGCGTCTCTATAAACTTGCTGTTGATCGCAATCGCGTTAAAAGACGTTTGAGAGAGGCGATTAGTGAGATACTACCTTCGAAAGCTCTCAATAATTATGATTACGTTTTTATTGCACGCAGAGACACTATTTCTAAGCCCTATAAAGACCTTCAGAAAGATATGCTGTGGTGCTTAGGAAAGCTTGAGGCGATAGAAAGGGTTGACGATATAACATGAAAACTCTTCTAATCTCTTTAATCAAGGCCTATAGCTGGCTCATTTCACCTTTAATGGGACAATCTTGCCGCTTTCATCCTTCATGCTCTGCCTATTCTATAGAGGCTATAGAGAGACATGGCGTATTTAAAGGAAGTTTTTTAATGCTAAAACGTATCGTAAAATGCCATCCTTGGCACAAAGGCGATTTTCTGGATCCTGTTCCAAATACGCATCAAAACCATAAAGATTGCCAGCATTGATGCAAATGGTTATAAACGCCCAAACACTTAAAACATTAGATTAAAATAGAATATAAAGCGGAGCAAAGCCCCATGCAAAACAACGATAAAATGCACCCTGAAGATATGCGTAATCTTCTGATATTTGGCGCACTATCCATTATTTTATGGCTTTCCTATGATCACTTTATTTTAAAACCTAAAATTGAAAAAATGAAGGCGGCACAAGTTGTTGCCGAAGCTGTTTCACAAGAAAATTTTCAGAATGATGATTTACTTGAATTGCCGCGTGGTGAAGTTATTTCCAATGCGTCAAAACGTATTAGAATTGATAATGAGTTAGTAAGCGGTTCAATTAATTTAATGGGTGGTCGTTTAGACGACCTGACATTGAAAAATTATTTTGAAACAACGGCACGTGAAAAAAATATTTCAATGCTATCGCCAACAAAAACGGCTCATCCACGTTTTATTGAATATGGTTGGGTATCACAAAATAATAATATTAAAATGCCTTCAAAAGATTCTCAGTGGCAGGCTAGTGGAATTTTGACATCAACATCGCCTGTAACGCTTTCATGGAATAATGGACAGGGATTAACATTTAAACGTACAGTTTCTTTAAATGAAGATTATGGTTTTTCTGTTCGTCAGAGCGTTGCTAATAATAGTACAAAACCTGTCACGCTTTTTCCTTATGCCTTGGTAACGCAAAAGGGCCTTCCAGAAGGTTTTGAAGGCCGTTGGATTGTTCATGAAGGCCCAATTAGCTACGCCGACAGCAAGTTATATGATCCTAGTTATAAGAAATTGGCTAAAGAGCCGAAGTATGAAGCAAAAGCAAATGATGGCTGGATTGGCCTTGTCGATAAATATTGGTTAACGGCGATTGTGCCTGCTGAAACGGAAGAAATGACGTTTCGTATCAATTATAACTCCTCGACTATTGAAAAGGTAAAAGATCATTATCAAGTCGACATTATGGGACAGGGTCGTCAGATCGCTTCTGGAGAAACAGAGGAGTTTAAAACAAAGTTATTCGTTGGTGCAAAGAAGCTCAATCTTCTGGGCAAGTATGAGAAAGAGTGGAATGTAAAACATTTTGATCTTGCTGTTGATTTTGGCCTATTTTATTTTCTAACGCGCCCTTTCTTTGCTGTAATTAACTTTTTCTACGGTTTGGTTGGTAATTTTGGCGTGGCCATTATTATGTTCACGGTTGTCTTGCGTTTAGCCGTATTTCCGTTGGCCAACACATCATTTCGTTCATTTGCTCGCATGAAAGAAATAGGCCCGCAAATGACTGAATTGCGAGAGAAGTATTCTGATGATAAACAGGCAATGCAGCAAGAGCTTGTGAAGCTTTATCAGAAAGAAAAAGTAAATCCGATGGCTGGGTGTTTGCCTATCCTTATTCAAATTCCAATTTTCTTTTCATTATTTAAGGTGTTATCAAATACGATTGAAATGCGCCAAGCGCCTTTCTTTGGCTGGATTCAGGATTTATCAATGCCTGACCCAACAAGCGTTTTTAACCTGTTTGGAGTCATGCCGTTTGATGTGCCATCATTTTTGATGATTGGCGCATGGCCTTGTATGATGCTTGTGACAATGATTATTCAGCGTCAGCTTTCTCCACCGCCACCAGATAAAATGCAGGCGCAAATGATTGCGCTAATGCCATGGTTTATGACTTTTATTTTGGCGAAATTTGCCGCTGGTCTTGTGATTTACTGGACGTTTAACAATTTGTTTTCTGTTATTCAGCAATATGTGATTATGCGTTCTATGGGTGTTGAAATTCACTTCTTTGAAAAACTTAAAAAAGGAAGTGATGAAGAAAAAATTTCTGAAGCAAAACTGACCTTAGAAGAGAAAAAAGAATTTCTGAAAGAAGAGGTTGAAGAGATGATGGAAGCTGTTGATGGTCAAAAACCACCTGTTGTTTCTAAACCTAAGCCGAAGAAAAAGACGGTAAATAAGAAAAGCAAAAAAACGGTGAAGAAAAAGTAATTCATGCCTGATGAACCCGAATATACGCAAGCGCAATTAGAGCAGGCCAGAAAGATTTTTTCCGGCCCGTGTGATTTCGTATTGGGTGTGGCTGGTTTAGAGCAACTTCCTGCGGCAGATCGTGCCGAAGTCGCATTTGCGGGACGTTCTAACGTTGGTAAATCTTCGTTGATTAACACCATTACAAACCGGAATGATTTGGCGCGCACGTCAAATACACCAGGGCGGACACAGCAGCTTAATTTCTTTGATCTTGGCGGCTTGCTTTATATGGTTGATATGCCAGGGTATGGTTATGCGAAGGTATCTAAATCACAACGTGAAGATTGGAATAAGCTTATTTTTTCTTATCTTCAAGGGCGCCAAAATTTACGCCGTGTGTTTATTTTGATTGATGCGCGCCATGGTTTGAAAGATAGCGATGAAGAACTGATGAAGATGCTTGATAAAGCCGCCGTGACCTATCAGGTTGTTCTGACAAAATGCGATAAGGCAAAGAATTTAGCGGGGCTTAAAATGAGTATTATTGCCGGCCTTAAAAAACACCCTGCGGCCTATCCAGAAATTCATGCGACCAGCTCAGTCAAGAATATTGGTATTGAAGAATTCCGCGCGACGATTATCGCCCAGCAAGGATAGAGTAGAAAGCCCACTGGGTCCCATCGGTGCTTTCAACACAAAATGATGGGTAACCTTCACATTGAGGGCACTCTAGTGTTGTAAAATCGTTAGATCCATCTACAAAATGACTGTACATGCCATATCCAGCTTGGGTATGTACCGGGATAGTTGGATCACCAGAAATCTTTTCATTAATGAGAGAGCAGATACTTTTTTCTACTTTAAAAGCTGTAATAACCACATCGTCTGCAGTGGTTGGCGTCCACTCTATATGAGTGTTTTTGATAATGTACCACCCCTCATTTGTATCATCAACGAAAGGGGGAGAAGATGGTGTGGTATAATTCAATCCACCGCCTTGCGGATGAAAAACTTTATGAATGTGCGGCGGTGTATCAAATCCTGCGCTCGTTGGATTTATAAAATCGAGATCATCGATTGTTGACCCCGTCATGATCATTTGATCGACAACGTTTTTGGCTGCTGCCGCATATTCAATAAGCCCATTCGCATAGAGTGCAACCATTTCATCATCAATATCTTGCCCATCTGATTGGTTGTTTTGGCTAGATAGGGTAGCGGTTAAAATACCAAAAAGAGCGATAGCCAAAAGCACATAGATCATGGCATTGCCGCTTGTGTTATCCTTTGAATGTCTTTGCGTAGGTTGCAATCGTCTCAAATGCGCTAAAATCAATTGATTTACTCCTAAAAGAACGTTTATTCTCTATTCTATCATGAATCAAGAAATCATATTAGGCAATATTACTCTCGATCCAACGTCGCTCCTTATTGGCGGCGGCGTGGGGATTGTTCTCGGCCTTATACTGCTTGCGTTACGTGGCAACGCGCTTAAGGCGCAGAATGTACGTGCTGAAGATCAATTGAATACTCAAGATGACCTGATTGAGAAATTAGAAGCTGAAAAATGCAGTATTGAGGAAAAGCTTAACCATACGCAGCAAGAGCTCGTTCGTGCGAGTGTGGAAAAAGAAACGTTTGCCAAACAGATCACGCAAAGCCGTGAAGATTTAAGCAAGATGGAAGAAAAATTCCAGCTTCAGTTTGAAAATTTGGCTAATAAAATATTCGATGAAAAATCTCAAAAATTTAAAACGCAATCGCAAGAAGGGTTGAATGAACTTCTTAATCCTTTGCGTGAGAAGCTTAATGACTTTCATAAAAAAGTTGATGATTCTTTTGGTAAGCAAGCTAATGAACAGTTTGCGTTAAAAGAACAAATTAAAATGATTGTTGAAACCAATGAAAAAATGACAACGCAGGCCGAAGGGCTTGCCAATGCATTGAAGGGCGATAGTAAGACGCAAGGCGATTGGGGGGAGATTGTTCTTGAGAAATTACTAGAAGATTCAGGGCTTCGTAGGAATATTGATTACATTGTGCAAGGTGCCGGCCTTGGCCTTAAGGATAGTGAAACAGGCAAACACCAAAAGCCCGATGTGATCATTAACCTCCCTGATAACAAGCATGTGATTTTGGATTCGAAGGTGTCACTAACGCATTATGAGCGTTATCATAGTGAATTAGAAGAAAGCGTGCGTCCGCAGCACTTATCGCAGTTTTTAGCATCTGTTAAGCAGCACGTTAAAGATTTAGAAAAGCGTCGTTATCAAGATACCGATAAGCTCGGCACGCCTGATTTTGTACTGATGTTCATGCCGATTGAAAGTGCCTATATGCTTGCGCTGGAGCAAGATAGAGAGCTTCATCAATTTGCGTGGGATAAGGGCGTTGCGATTGTTTGTCCATCGACATTATTTTCTTCTTTAAAAACGATTTCCTCGCTATGGCGCCTTGTTGATCAAAATCAAAATGCTGTTGAGATCGCGCAAAAAGGTGGCGCGCTATACGACAAGATTGTTGGCTTTGTCACTGACATGGAGAAACTTGGCGGGCAGATTAAAACGCTTGAAAATACTTATGAAGGCGCTATGAATAAGCTCTCGCAAGGTAAGGGTAATATTTTAACGCGGACTGAAGGTTTAAAAACTTTGGGCGCAAAGACATCAAAATCATTACCGCAGAATTTAGTATCAGAAGAAGATGATGATGTAACTGATAATACAAATGATAATGAAGCGGCTTAACGCATAAAAAATAAAATGACTGAATTATACGACATTGTAAAAGTGCCTGATCCCGTTTTGAAACAAAAAGCGCAGGAAGTGCAAAATATCGATTCTGATATTTTAACGCAAGTTGAGCGCATGATGGCATCTATGTATCATGATCGTGGGATTGGTCTGGCGGCCAATCAAGTAGGGTTACTAAATCGTATTTTTGTTATGGATTTACCAAAAGATAGTTGGCGCTTTGGTCAAGAAATCGATGGTATTTTGACGATTGAAGCGGGTTATCGCAGCGGTGAGCGCGATGAAGAGGAGGATATGAGCGATCCTATTGTTATGATTAACCCTGAAGTTGTTTGGGAATCAGAACAACGCTCTGTTTATGAAGAAGGATGTCTTTCTATACCGCAGCAATACGCTGATGTGATACGCCCGGCCAGTGTTTGTGTTGAATATTTAAATACCGAAGGTGTGAAGCAGGAAGGTTTATTTGAAGGGCTTTCTGGTCACTGCGTACAGCATGAAATTGATCATTTGGACGGTGTTTTATTCATCGATCATATATCAAGCCTAAAACGCAATATGATTATGAAGCGTATGAAAAAATGGCATAAAGAAAATCAGGCTCTTTAAAATAAATAAACAGATATTATGAGCGCAGAAAATCAAAAAAAATTTCGTATTGCCTTTATGGGTACGCCTGACTTTTCAGTTAGAGCGTTACAGCGCCTTATTGATAGCGATCATGAAGTTGTTTGTGTTTATTCGCAACCGCCACGTCCAAAAGGGCGCGGGCAGCAGGTTCAAAAATCACCGGTACAGATTTGTGCCGAGGCCGCAGATATTGAGGTGCGCTATCCTGTTAATTTCAAAGATGGGAATTATGTTCAAAATTTCAAAGATCTTG
>PANS01000052.1 GCA_002708415.1 Micavibrio sp.
AATCAACCAAATCCTAACTTTCAAACTGGACCCGTTTTAGGGGGCTGGGTCAAAGCGGTTTTAAAGTTATGTCAATTAAATAGATTTCAAAATATCTGCTGCCAATAAACCTGCTTGTTCATATTGCTTGTTAGGCGCGTCTTGATCTTGGAAGATGTCGGGCAGGTGCATGGTGCGGACTTTTAATGACCCATCCAATAGGCCCTCACGGTTTAGAAATTCAAGAACGTAAGAACCAAACCCGCCGATTGAGCCTTCTTCAATGGTAATCAACGTGCTGTGGTTTTTGGCAAGATCACGAATAAGAGATTCGTCGAGCGGCTTGGCAAAGCGGGCGTCGGCAACCGTTGTGCTCACACCTTTTTCTTTCATTTGCTCTGCGGCGCTTAAACATTCCGCTAAACGTCCGCCATAGGAAACAAGGGCAATATCGGTTCCTTCTGTTAAAATACGTCCTTTGCCGATTTCTAATACCTGTCCCGTGGCAGGCATTTCAATGCCCATGCCTTCGCCGCGCGGGTATCTGAAACCGATAGGGCCTTGGTCGTATGCAGCGGCGGTTGCAACCATGTGTTTTAATTCTGCTTCATCGCCTGCGGCCATAAGAACAAAGTTCGGCAGGCATCCTAAATAGGCGACATCAAAGCTTCCTGCATGCGTGCAACCATCTGCGCCAACAAGGCCGGCGCGATCCATCGCAAAACGAACAGGAAGGTTTTGTATCGCAACGTCATGCACGACTTGATCATAGCCGCGTTGCAGGAAGGTTGAATAGATGGCCGCAAACGGCTTCATGCCCTCAGTTGCTAAACCCGCGGCAAAGGTCACGGCGTGCTGCTCGGCAATACCAACGTCAAACATGCGGGTCGGAAAAGCCTCGCCAAAGAGATCCATGCCTGTGCCGTCTGGCATCGCGGCGGTAATGCCTACGATTTTATCGTCTTTCTTGGCTTGCTCAATCAGGCTTTGTGCAAAGACCTTGGTGTAGGAAGGAATAATGGATTTTGATTTTTGTTGGTTGCCCGTTACCACATCAAATTTTGCAACGCCGTGCATTTTGTCAGCTGAATTTTCGGCGTGGCAATAGCCTTTTCCTTTGACGGTTTTAACGTGCAAGAGGACAGGGCCCGTTCTGTGATCGCGAATATTGCGTAAGATCGGAAGGAGCTGTTCCATGTCATGGCCATCAACGGGGCCGATATAGTAAAAGCCCATTTCTTCGAACAGAGAACCATCAGAAGTGTGAATGCGAATGCCTTCTTCCATGGCTTTAGCCGCGTTACGAAGGGGCGGGGGAAGAATTTTTTTGCCGATCTCGCGCGCGCCAACATAAGGTTTTGAGCTGACGATACGCGAAAGATGTTTGCTCATCGCACCAACGGGCGGCGCAATCGACATTTCATTATCATTCAGAATTACAATCAGATTGGATTTCATATCACCCGCATTGTTGATTGCTTCATAAGCCATGCCAGCAGAGATTGAGCCATCGCCAATCACGGCAATGACATGATTATCTTCACCCTTTAAATCACGGGCGACGGCCATACCTAAACCAGCAGAGATAGAAGTAGAGCTGTGCGCGGCACCAAAGGGGTCATATTCGCTCTCGGCGCGTTTGGTAAAGCCAGAAAGCCCGCCACCAGTACGCAGTGTTTTTATGCGTTTCCGACGACCTGTCAGGATTTTGTGTGGGTAACATTGATGCCCAACATCAAAAATAAGCTTATCTTTTGGTGTATCAAAGACAGCGTGAATAGCCGTGGTGAGCTCAACCACGCCAAGGCCTGCGCCTAAATGCCCGCCTGTTACAGAAACGGCATCAATAGTAGCCGTGCGCAAATCATTCGCAAGCTGACAAATGTCAGAATCGCTAAGGCCTTTGATATCCGCAGGGATGCTCACGCGATCAAGGATCGGTGTTTTGCTATCATTTTGCTCTAGAGTTGTTTCTGGAGCTGTTTCTATATTTTGTACTGCTTGGGTCATAACCCATGTGTTGTAGCGCTGATAGCATTGAAAACCAAGCTTTTTTGCTGTGAATGTAAAATGATGTGAAAAAACACTATTTTCCGAAAGAAAAATTGATTTATATCAATGTTTTTAAGCGCTTGCTGGGTGTAAAAGCGCCTCAAAAATAATAAGAGGTGTGAAATGGTTAGAGATATAGAGACCGTAGAAAAAGATTATAAGCAGTCTTTAAAGGGCGCGTGGGGGCTTATTCAGGAACACAATGAATTACGGGCAGAGCCGAGGGGGGCGTTATTTATTGCGCCGCGCCGTTCTTTAAAACGTGCTTGGGGATGGGTAACACCGCTTCCACAAGAACGCTTTTTAGAAGGTGTTGAAAAAATGATTGGGGATGTTGATTATAAATTGCATCGCTTAGGTGTGATGCAAGGTGGATTTGACCCGAAGGATCCTATTCATAAATCTGGCCTGCGTATGACAAACACAATTAGCCCGATTAGGCATGATTTTGGTAAGTTAGAACAGAAAGATTTACCTAGCGGTGTTTTGCCTGCTTTAGGAAGTGTAAAAAACGTGTCTTTTGCTTTTGTAGCGACTATGTATGAAGCAAGAGCAGGTTTTCCTTGCTGTAACATCCCTGAAGAAGTTCAGGACTATTTGAGGCAACCTGTCATCGCCTCTACAGGAGCTTCTGTGAAAACTCTAGTGGCTTAAGTTAGATTGCTTTTAATATACAGCGGGCAAAATACTGTTGACATAATAATTCCCCTTGATTACATGATTGTAAAAAATTATAGGTGTGTATTAAGATGTCTTGCTTTTATGATGTTATTCAAAGAACAGATTGCTCTGTAATCAATATAGATTTTTTCGGCGCGGTTTATAATGCTCTTCAAGAGGATATAAGGTCTGGGCGAATTTATTTGGGAGAGTATGACGATCCGCATCGTGTGCTGGTCTATTGTACAGAAGAGGAGGTCGTTGAAATACCTTCTGATGTTGTGAGTAAATTAAAAGCGGCGTGGGTTTCTAGTCTTGAAGGTCCTTTTGACGTTCAAACTGAAGATAGGGTTCTTGAGCCAACTGATTATTGGCAGGAACGCCACCCGAATTTAGTTATGAACGCGAACTAAGCCCGACGTTCCAATACATACATCGCGAGTTCTTTAAGCATTTCACCACGATTACTGAATAGGTGTAGGTGACGCATCGCTTGGTGCGATAACATTTCTGCACGCATCTTGGCTTGTTCTTTACCCATTGTTGAAACGAATGTTGATTTGCCAGCTTGCTCATCTTGGTTAGCTGGCTTACCCATCATGTCTGGATCGGCTTCAACGTCCAAAACATCATCAGTGACTTGGAAGGCAAGGCCGAGGTCATAAGCGTAGTTACAAAGTGCTTTTTTATGTGGTTCATCGGCTTTTCCCAAAATCGCGCCAGATTCACAGGCAAAGGCAAAAAGCTTTCCTGTTTTCATACGCTGCATTCGCGAAATTGTACCAAGGTCGAATTCTTCTTTTTCGCCAATAAGGTCGAGCATCTGCCCACCAACCATGCCATGCCCGCCAGCGGCAATCGCTAGCTTACGAACAAGCTCTACGCGAACATGCGGATCAGGGTGTGTGTCACGATCACTAAGAACTTCAAAGGCGAGCGTCAGAAGGGCATCACCTGCTAAAACGGCTGTCGCTTCATCATATTTTTTGTGAATTGTTGGCTTGCCGCGACGCTTGTCTGAATCATCCATCGCAGGAAGATCGTCATGAATAAGCGAGTAACAATGAACCATCTCAAGCGCTGCAGCAACGCGGCGAGCACGGACGCTATCGACGTTAAAGAGTTTGGCAGATTCCATGACCATAAAGGGGCGAAGGCGTTTTCCACCAGCCATTGCGGCATAACGCATGGCATCAAAAAGAGGCGCTTCGGGGAGGTCTGTTTCAGGAAGCAAACGGCTGAGCGTTTTATTCACGGCTTCTAAAGTTTCATCCAGTGCTTTTTGAAGTCGGGGGGAGGCTTCGCGCGGTGAAGGCATATTATTGTGTTCCTATTTTTGTCATTGCGAGTTTGAATTTATTCAGGCGAAGTAATCTAGTGTGTTTGTTTAAAAGCTAGATCGCCGCAGTCGCTAACGCTCCTTCGCAATGACGGTTAAAGTTATTCATTATTCGTAAAGGGCGCAGTTGATAGTTGCCCATCAGGTGTAATTGTAATTTTTTCGATTTTTTCCTGTGCCTCGCGGAGTTTTTTTTCACATTGCTGTTTTAATGCGATTCCACGTTCGTAAGATTTTATAGAATCTTCTAAAGGCGCTTTACCACTTTCAAGGTTTTGAACAATCGTTTCCAACTCGCCAAGGGCTTGTTCAAAGCTTAAGTTATCAGTGGTCTCTTGTGCAGTCATAACGCCTCTATAATTTTGTAATTTCGGGGGAGAGTGTATGTCAGAATGCCTTAAAATTCAAGATTGTTTCACTTTAAGTTGTCGATAGCGCATGGAGGTGTGCCTCAACCGAGGACTTAAGCGCCTGTATATTATAGCCCCCTTCTAAAAGCGATATCATGCGCCGGTTTGCGTGTTTGTCGGCGATTGCGCAGAGCGCGGTTGTGAGCGTTCCAAAATCCTCTGCTTCAAGTGATAATCCAGCCAGAGGGTCGTCTTTATGGGCATCAAAGCCTGCGGAGAGAATCAGGAGATCTGGTGCGTAAGCGTTTAGAGCAGGGAAGATATGTTCTTCATAAGCGTTCATAAGCACTTTGCCATCAGACCCTTCGGGGAGTGTGGCGTTAATGATGTGATCTGTATTATTTGTAGGGTCGCCTGTCATCGGCCATAAAGGAGCTTGATGTGTGCTGGCATAAAAGAGCGGCTCATTGGGGTGCGTGTCATTATGGGCGCGGGTCAGCGCATCAGTTCCATTTCCATGGTGTACGTCGAAGTCGATAATGGCTATATGTTTTATGTTGTGACGTTCTTGGGCAATGCGGGCGGTAATGAAGGCGTTATTAAAGAAACAAAACCCCATTGGTTTTTGCGCCTCGGCATGATGACCTGGGGGGCGAATGGCACAAAAAGCGCGAGTTGTTTCACCGCTCATAATGTCGTTTAAAGCACTTATTCCTGCGCCAGCGCTTAAGAGCAGGGATTCCCATGAGGATGGAGAGAGAATGCATTCGCCCGCAGTGTCTATCGCGGCGTAACCCGTATCAGGTAAAAGATCCATCAACTCGTAAATATAGCTTTCAGGATGGGTGAGGGCGATGTCTTCGATTTCTGCGGCTTGTGGTTCTTTTTGTGGGACAGAGGTAAGTTTTTCTTCAAAAAGTGAAAGTAAGGTTTCAAGGCGCGCCGCGCTTTCGGGGTGGTTATGCCCTGTGTCGTGCTTTAAAAATTCAGAGCTTGCGTAAATCGTTGTTTTCATTTGAGGAGTTTATGAATAAACTAAGCCAATGGAAAGTTCTTATTCAATTCCCCAAAACACACGCGTTTATGCAATTGGCGATATTCATGGGTATGCCAAAGAGTTACATGCTATGCACGATCTCATTCGTGAAGATTTAGATAAAAATCCAATTGATGAAGCGCAGATTGTCTATATTGGCGACTATGTTGATCGCGGGCCAGAGAATGATGAAGTTATCCAATGTTTGATTGAACGAGAATTGAATGAACCAGATATTCAGCATATTTTTCTTTTGGGAAATCATGAAAATGCGATGCGGGAATTTATTATTGAACCAACGGGCGCGCGCAAAGACTGGCTTGATTGGGGGGGGATTAACACGTTGATTAGTTATGGCGTTCAGCCAGATATGACTAAGCCACTACATCCTCAGGCGTCAAATTTAGCCGAAGCATTAGCAGAAAAATTACCGTTATCTCATTATGAGTTTTTAAAAAATTGCCAGCTTTATCATGAGGTTGGCGATTATCTTTTTGTACATGCGGGCATCAAACCCAATGTGCCGATGGATAAACAAAAACAGCATGACCTTATCATGATCCGAAAAGGCTTTTTGGATAGCGATGTAATGCATGACAAACGCGTTGTTCATGGTCATACGTCAGTAAAGCAAATTGAAATTATGCCTAACCGTATCAATGTGGACACGGGTCTTTATTACGGGCGGCATTTGACGGCTGCGGTATTAGAAGACACAAATGTGCGTGCCTTAGAAGTGCCGATGATTGATAAAGATCGCTCTCGTGATGATGGACTAAACGGCTAATCTACTAAAAATATGACCTATTAGCATTATTATACGCCATTTGTTCGTCAGTCAGTTGAAAACCTATTTCCATGTAATAATTCGATAGAGAGCCATCGGCATTGAGTGGAAGGCTCTGTTCAATTGTCTCTGCTGTACTGCGTTGATTTTCGTTTTCATTAAATGAAAAGGAGGCTGAAAAGACTTCACGAGCAAGTTCGTTACCTTGATAGTCTGTTACAGAAATGAAGTAAGGAAAAGAAAGGTAGGGCTTATCATTTGGATTTTGTTTTGCTTTTGGGCCAAGCATAGCATTAAAGCTCAAGTCGAGAGAGACGGTTACAAACTCTACTCCTTTACGGCAGTTACTTCGGGCATTTGTTAAATTTGCTTTTGCAATCATCGTCGCATCAGAAGGGGCGGCAGGATCTTGAAAATCGACCAAAGAGGACATTAACGGTTTTAAGATGATGTTTGGGCAATCTGTTGATGCTTGTAGTGATAATGGCTCACTATTTATTTGGCTTTGGGGCGCTTCTTGGAAGGGTGCTTGCTCAGAATTTTCATTAGCGTTTCTATCATCGCCGAAATTACGATCAAGGTAATTACCCCAATTTTGGAAATCCATGCCTGCACCATTGATAGTTCCGCAGGCCGATACAGATAAGAGCGCCGCAGCGCAAAGAAAAAGATAAGATGTTTTCATGGGCACAAAATACGCAAAATACGTTTGTTTGACTAGATATTCTTAAAAGATATCAAGAAGATGATGCTAATAACTTGATTTACCATTGGATTTATTGGGATAGCTCTTTTATAAAAAATGGATGAATGAAAATAGGCCACAAGCAGAAATGCCAGAGATAACAGTCCTTTTGGCTGCACCGCGTGGATTTTGCGCTGGCGTGGATAGAGCTATTCAGATTGTTGAAAAGGCGCTCGAAAAATATGGCGCGCCCGTTTATGTCCGCCATGAGATTGTTCATAATAAATATGTCGTCGAGAATTTAAAAGATCTTGGCGCTGTTTTTGTCGAAGAGCTCGATGAAATTCCCAATGACGGACAGCCTGTTATTTTCTCGGCGCACGGTGTTCCAAAGCGCGTGCCAGAAAATGCTAAGGCGCGTGACATGTTTTATATTGATGCGACATGTCCTCTCGTGAGTAAAGTTCATAAAGAAGCAGAACGTCATTACGCACAAGGCAATCAAGTTGTTTTAATCGGCCATAATGGACACCCTGAAGTAGAAGGCACAATGGGGCAGTTGCCTAAAGGCGCTGTTTTATTAGTTGAAACTGTTGACGATGTTGATGGGTTGAATGTTGCAGATGAAAATAAAATTTCTTTTTGCACACAAACGACATTGTCAGTTGATGATACAAAAGAAATTGTTGAGGCGCTGCAAAAGCGTTTTCCAAATATTATATCGCCGCATCGTGAAGATATTTGTTATGCGACAACAAATCGTCAGGCGGCAGTTAAAGAAATTGCAGAAAAATGTGATGCGCTTATGGTTATTGGCGCGCCCAATTCATCCAATTCAAACCGCCTTGTTGAAGTGGGGCTTGTTTATGGATGTGATAAATCGTGCCTTGTGCAGCGGGCTGATGATGTTGATTGGGATTGGTTAGAAAGCGTTAAAACGCTAGGCTTAACGGCGGGCGCTTCTGCACCAGAGGTGTTGGTTGTCGAGGTGATAGATAAAATTCGAGAACGTTATGACGTGAATGTAGAAGAAGTAACAATTACAAAAGAAAATGTTGTCTTTAATATTCCGCGTGTTCTTCGTGATAAAAAAGAAAGATTGTAATGAAACTGTCACCGCGAGAGGGTTTTCTAACCGACGTGGCGATCTAAGGCAAGGGATTGCCTCGTCATGTCATTCCTCGCAATGACATAGTAAAAGGATAAAATATGCCAATAACGATTTCAGATTTTAACGACATAGAGCACAAAGTTATTACTTTGATGGGTATGTCTGGTGTAGGAAAAACTTACCTTTCAACAATGTTAGAAGAACAAGGGTGGCATCATCATTCTTGTGATTTGGAAATTGGTGTTGATTTCTTAGCTAAAGACATTGAAGGCACTTTAGGGCAACCCAATAGAATTGAAATGGAAGATCTTTCTCAATTATCTGAATATGTTGGACGTTTGGGTAAGGCAGAAAAGGGCGGTATTCCTTTAGAAGAATTTAAGCGGCGTCAGGCCGCTTATTATGTGGCTGAGTGCCAATCTCTCAAAGCGTTGAAATCAATTGTAGGGCAGGCACAAGAAAAGGGCTTTACCCATGTTGTGAATGATTCAACGGGTAGTCTGTGTGAAATTGATGATGAGACCTTAATAGAAAGTATCGATGAAAATTCTTTGATTGTTTATATTAAAGCAAGCGCAGAAGAAGAGCAGAATGTTCTACGCCGCGCGCAGGAATATCCAAAGCCATTATTCTTTTCTCCTGAAAAATTTGATGATTGGCTTGCTGAATATCTCGCGGAGAAAAATTTAAGTAGCAGTGATGATATGGAGCCAGATGATTTTTCACGTTGGGTGTTTCCAAAACTGTTTGAAAATCGCCTGCCAAAATATCAACGTATTGCCGATAAATATGGTGTGACGATTCCTTCAACGGCTTTTAAAGATATTAAAACAAGTGATGAATTCTTAGATGTTATTGTTGCTCATTTGCCAAAGGAATATAAAGTTGCCTTATAGTCTTAACGTCATTGCGAGGAGCGTTGCGACGACGCAATCTTTTATGTATGAGATTACCGCGCTCTTTTTAGTCGCTCACAATGACAGGGAAAGAAAATTATGAGTATTACAATTTATACAGATGGTGCGTGTAGTGGTAACCCTGGTCCTGGCGGCTGGGGGGCTTACCTTAAATGGAATGGCCATGAGAAAGAGCTTTCTGGTGGTGAGGTTGAGACAACCAATAACCGTATGGAAATGATGGCGGTTATTAAGGCGTTAGAAGCGCTTAAAAAACCGTCAACTGTGGCGCTTTATACGGACAGCAAATATGTTTTGCAGGGCGCGACAGAATGGCTTGAAGGTTGGAAAGCCAAGGATTGGAAGGGCGCGAATAAGAAACCTGTTAAGAATCAAGACCTTTGGGTTAGAATCGATTCGTTGATTCAGAAGCATTCAGTCCAGTTTCACTGGGTAAAAGGGCATAATGGCGATGAAAACAACGAGCGTGTGGATAAATTAGCTGTCGCAGCGATTCCAAAGACTTAGGGATTCTTATCCACAGGATATGTGGTAGTTACCCACAAGATTAAAAATCCCGTTAAGATTCTCTTAATTATTTCCCGTCAGGCTTAACTTATCGAAAGCGGACAGTCGTTCGCTGAAATGAAAAGGAGCCCAACCATGACGAGCACCCTCACGAGTACAAGCACCCTCACGAGTACAAACACCCTCAAAAGTAATGATAATGACACACTGAAGAATATTGTTCTTCCTCTTCCGCCAACAACGGATCGTGGCGCAGCAGAGATGGAAATATATGCACGCTTTATGCGTCACCTTCGGATGGTGCCAAACAGCCAAGCAGATATTAAAGTTCTCTCTGCTATTCAATTTACGGCAGACATGCTTGATCTTCGTGATGCGCTTGTTTCAAAAGTTCTTGTTGATTGTGGATTGCGCGCCCCACGTAAGGCATTGCCTTCTGATTATCTTGATCATGCAGATAACAGTCTTATGCGTTCGGGTTGGGAAGTGGGTGGCCCAAATGCGTCAACGATTGAGCTTAAAAAATATTGGGATAGTATCGGTGAAGATACGCTCGCTGCCTATCGCAGAGAGCCAGTGATCGCGCAAGAAACATTGTTTGTGGAGTAAGGTGCGTTGTCACGTCATTGCGAACGTATGTGAAGCAATCTAAACAATAAGATTACCGCGCTCTCTTTGGTCGCTCGCAATGACGCTATCAATCTTACTCGTTCAAATCCCATTGATGACGCCCTAACGGAGTATATTCTTCTCCTTCGGGCGTTTTTCTATTCCAGTTACCCCAACTCCAACCAGAGCCACGCGGATCATCATCGCTTAAGATACGAGAAAGAAAATCATCAAAACCACCAGAGAAATCACCGCCTGAAAAAGCGCCATAAGTTGGCCCGCCACGTTTTGTGTGTGCGCGCATCATCGTTTCACGCCATACGCGCGCCGGCGCAGAGCCACCAGTGAGGCGTTTCGTTGGCGAGTTATCATCGTTCCCCATCCAGATGGCGGCGGCATAACGCGGCGTAAAGCCAATAAACCACGCATCACGGAAATCTTGTGATGTCCCTGTTTTACCAGCGGCAGGATAAGGAATTTGGGCGGCTTGCCCCGTTCCATTTTGAACAACAGATTCCATCATCGCGGTGATTTGATAGATGTGTTCTTTTGCAACGACTTGACGGTTACGGCGTGGCGCTTCGCGTTCATAAAGAACTTCAATTTCTTCACTTTCTTTTGGCGATGTTGTGACGCGTTTAATAGAGAAAGGCTCAACGGCTAAACCGCCCCGACCAAGCGTTGCATAGGCCGTTGCCATTTGCATCATCGGCACGCCAGAGCTTCCCAAAGCAAGAGAAAGGTCAGGTTCGAGATCTGCGGTAATTCCTAAACGGCGCGCCATATCAATGACTTTGTTCGGCCCAACATCGCGCATAAGATTTACAGATACGGTGTTGAGTGACATAGTGAGGGCTTCGTATAACGTTACCTCGCCATAATATTCATGGCCAAAGTTTTGAGGGCGGTAACGGCCTTTTTCGATCTTCTCGTCTACGATGGTATCGTCTATTTTCCAACCTTCTTCAATGGCTGTTAAATAAACGAACGGCTTGAAAGATGAGCCTGGTGGGCGGAGAGAATCCGTTGCACGGTTAAATTCACTTGAACCAAAATCTTTTCCGCCCATCATCCCCATAACGGCACCATCAAGGCGAAGAACAACGCCTGCACCTTGCTCAACGTTTCGTTCTGGGCCGTATTCAAGAAGCGCTTTAGTCATAGATTCTTCAAGCTCTTGTTGAATGTCCTTATCAAGCGTTGTTTCAACAATGATATCGCTTTCAACTGTGCCGACGAGATCGCCGAGTTGTGAAACAACATAATCAGTGAAATAGCGAATTGTTTCGCCACTAGAAGGTTTACGGCGCGGGGCAGGGGGAAGGATTTTATAACTATCGACTTCGGTTTGATCAATGTAACCTGCATTCACCATTGCCTGAAGAACAACTTTTGTACGCATCGCTGATTTATGAGGGTTGTTTGCAGGAGAGTAGCGCGAGGGCGCTTTTAAAAGCCCTGCGATTGTTGCGGCTTCACGGATCGAGAGCTCTTGGGCGGATTTACCAAAGTAAACACGCGCCGCCGCATCAATGCCGTATGTTCCTGATCCAAGATAAACACGGTTTAGGTAAGCACTTAAAATTTCGTCTTTGCTCAACTCGTATTCAAGCCAGAAAGAGAGCATGAGCTCTTGAACTTTACGTTTGATCTTCCGCTCGCGGCTTAAGAAAAGATTTTTGGCCAGTTGTTGCGTGATTGTTGAGCCCCCTTGGACAAAGCTCATCGCTTTAACATTAACGAACATTGCACGAGCAAAACCGATAAAGTCAAAACCGATATGCTCATAAAAACGGCGATCTTCGGTAGCGAGAACGGCCTGCACAACATGGGGCGGTAAATCTTCTACGGTGATGATTTTTCCTTTAACATCGCCATAACGATCAAGAACAGTTCCGTTGTTTGATTTTATAATAACGGTTGGGCGGCGTTCAAAAACCATCGATTTTGTGACACTTGGTAGTTCGCTCGCATACCATGCCATCATTATTCCAACACCAATTAAAACCCATAGACCAACGACAAAGCTCCATTTAAGGAGCTTTGCAATGAGCCATGAGAGAAAACCAGTTTTCTTTTTAGAAGCGCGCTTCGATGTTGTTTTTTTCGAAGGGGATTTCTTTTTAACCGTTTTTTTAGCCGATTTCTTGGTTGTTGTTTTCTTTGCAGTTGCCATGAAGAGGGGTTTTACAGGCAAATTGCGACAAAATCTAGGTAAAAGATGGAAGGAACGTATTATCTGATATTAGGGCCTTGATAGTCGTTTTGACTGCCATGGCTAATAAGAGGGATGGTCTCGGGTCTTTTCTCTAGGGTGGCGCGTCCTTCTTCAGTAATTTCGTACGTATTTACACCAAGGTTACCTGATGCTTGATCAAAACTTTGCCCCATTTTTACTAGTTTCATATTTGATAATTTAGTTAGGGATGTTGCTACAGCTGTCGTGGCCATATTTTCTTTTGTGAGATGCGCTTTAATTCTCGCTGTGGTATTAGAAACGTGCATTTTTAGGGCAAAAGGGTCATTGCTTGCAGCTGCTTTAAATTTGGCAAGGATGCCTAGGATAGCGTAATCCAAGTCATCTATACGTACTTTGGTTTTGGTTTTGGTTCGTGTTACGTTTCTAGCCATAGTCATACCCTATTCAAATTACTCTGAAATAGGATATAAGCACACTAATATGAAAAATCAAGATTTTTTATCGGCAATCAAGCCAATAACGGCGCATCGCGGGGAATTTATCTGTGGCGCTGGTTTCATCACTAAATTTTGCACCGGCCTCTTCAATAATGTTAATTGCCCAGTCATTGTCAGGCGCGGCAGTGAATAAAGCATCATCCACACCAATATAATTGATGATTGGAATGGCCTTACGGAGCATTTTCGTGCCAAAACCTTTACCGCGAAGTGATGGGCGAATGACAAAGTGGACATGGCCGCCCCATTTTTCAAGATGCCAGTTAAGGCGGTGACGGATATCAATAGTGCCGAGATACTGATCATCTTTAACCATCCAGACAACGGTTTCAGGAACGGGCTCTACCCAGTCTTGATAAGGCTGATGCGGATAGCCTTTTTCAGTGCTAAGCTCTTGTACAAAACCTTCAAAGTCTGCATTAAGCGTTGCAATGTCTTGGTAAAGATATCGATCTTCAGCGTGATATTCTTCTAACGCTTCAAGGTAGGAGTCTTTGTAATCAACGGAAGGGCGTATTAGTTTAGATGCGGACATTTTTCCTGTGTCATCCTTCGGCTTGACCGAAGGATCCTGTTATTTGTTGATATAGATCATGCCATTCAAGATTGTTTTTTTCAATTAAATCTATTTCCCATTATCTAAGATAGAGTTTTAATCGTTTTTCTTGTTTGATAAAATGTAAACGTAGTATTGTTTCATAAAGCTCAGAATGCGCTGGTTTAGATCCTTCGGTCAAGCCGAAGGATGACATTTAGCAAGCTGAAGGGTAGTGTTTTATTTCAAATCAAAAATAGACTAGCTAACCCCAAAAAGCCGAAAAAGCCGACAATGTCGGTCACGGTTGTGAGCAGAACTGTCGACGATAGGGCGGGGTCCGAGCCGATTTTATTCAAGAAAACAGGAATTCCTGCGCCGCAAAGCCCTGCAACGATTAGGTTTATGACCATGGCGGCGCCAATGACTATGCCGAGCGTGTTATCCGCAAACCAAAGGGCTGCAATAACACCAATAATAACGGCAAAGCCGATACCATTTAATGTACCAACGATTGTTTCTTTCCAAATCACACGCATGGTGTTGGCGGATGACAGTTCTTTTGTTGCAAGGGCGCGCACAGCAACGGTGAGAGCCTGCGTTCCTGCATTGCCGCCCATAGAGGCAACGATAGGCATAAGAACGGCTAAGGCGACGATTTGTTGAATTGTGGCATCAAAGAATGAAATAACGATAGAGGCCATGATCGCCGTAATAAGATTTATAAAAAGCCAGCGAAAACGTGAGCCTGTTGTTGAAAGAACAGCGCGGTAAAGATCGCCTTCACCCACACCAGCCAGTTTCAAGATGTCTTCTTGGGCTTCTTCGTCGATAACGTCAATAATATCATCAATCGTGATTACACCAATAAGGCGGTTGTCATTATCAACAACGGGCGCGGACATGAGACCTTCACGGCGGAAGATGTGTGCGGCTTCTTCTTGATCCATCTCAGCAGGAATAACGTGCAAATTATCAAGCGCGAGGTTTTCTATTTTTTCTGTTCGCTTTGAGCGCAGTACGCGGTTGAGCGGAATTTCACCCTCCACGTGATAGAAAGGATTGATCACAATCAAGTCAGAGAACTCATCAGGAAGTTCGTCCGAGGCGGCGCGTAAGTAATCAATCGTTTTACCAACAGTCCAAAATTGCGGGATAGCAACATATTCGCGTTGCATCAAACGACCAGCGGATTCTTCAGGGAAGGTTAGGCCTTCTTCAATCGCAATACGAATTTTTGCCGACAGTTTTTTGATAATTTCTTGTTGGAAATCATCTTCGAGGTCTTCGAGAATATCAAGTGCATCATCACTATCAAGATCAGAGATGATCGCGGCTACGCGCTCTGCTGGCATTTCTTCAAGGGCGCTTTTACGAACGTTTGAATCAAGGTATGAGAAGATTTGTGGATCAAATTCATCACCGTAATTTTCAAAAAGGCTCTTACGGTCATCCTCATTCACCTTATGAATAAGTTCAGCTGTATCTTGGACGGATAGATCCGTTATGAGCTCTGTAACGGTCTCGGTTTTATCATCATGGATTGCATCGGTGATCTCACCAATAGCGTCATCGCTGATACCGGTTATGGCAGCTTCTTCGAATGTTTCTTCGATTGTATCGGTTGGGTCAGTCCCCATATCATCATGGAGACTGTTTTGATTGTTAGAAGCCTTTTGCTGTTCATCAGTCATAGGCTTTTCTTTCTAAGCGGCTTTCGCGGCCTTTGCTTTTGAAGGTCTGGCTACAGGGGTATCTTGCGCATCGACGCTTGCCACCGCCGTCATATTTAAAATACCGCGCGCTGTCGTTGCCGAAGTTAGGATATGAGCAGGCTTGTTTACACCAAGCAGCATAGGGCCAACAGGAATACCTTCACCAAGAACTTTCAACATATTAAAGGAGATATTTGCCGCGTCAATATTGGGCATGATGAAGAGATTTGCTTCACCTTTTAGAGTTGAATCTGGAAGTAGGTCATCACGAATTTTCTGTGACAGGGCTGTATCTGCATGCATCTCACCATCAACTTCTAGGTTTGGATCACGTTGTTTGATATCAACGCATGCGGTACGCATTTTACTGGCGCTAGGATCCTGACGGGAACCAAAATTTGAATAAGATAAAAGGGCTACCTTTGGTTCAATGCCAAAGCGTTTTACGCGCTCTGCGGCCATTAACGTCATTTCAGAAATTTGCGGTATGCTTGGATCTGGATTAACGTGCGTATCACAAACAAAGTAAGAGCCTTTGTTTGGCATGATAAGTAAGCGCAATGCCGCTGCTGTTTCAACGCCCGGTTTTAAACCAATGATATCGTTTACATGTTTCATGTGAACATGGAAGTCACCAATCGTTCCACAAATCATGCCATCAACTTCACCGCGATGCGTCATAAGTGCAGCGATAACGGTTGGATTTGTGCGAACGATAGCTTTGGCAACACTTGGTGAAATTCCCTTGCGTTGCATGATTGTGTGATAAAGTTCGTGATAATCTTTATAGCGCGGATCATCTTGCGGATCACAAAGTTCAAAATCTTTTCCTTCTTCAAGGCGAAGTCGAAGTTTTTCAATACGGTGTAAAACAACAGAGCGACGACCAATAAGTGTTGGAATAGCAACTTTCTCGTCAACAACCATTTGAACAGCGCGAAGAACGTTTTCTTCTTCCCCTTCAGAATACGCAATGCGTTTAGGGTTCTTACGAGCAACATCAAAGACAGGACGCATCACTTGGTTGGATTGGATGTGGAATTGTTTTAAACGTTCACGATAAGCATCAAAATTTTCGATTGGACGCGTGGCAACGCCACTTTCGATAGCGGCTTTTGCAACAGCAATAGGAAGTTCAACACCAAGACGCGGATCAAATGGTTTGGGGATCATGTAGTCTGGCCCAAATTCCATTGTTTCACCCGGGTAAATAGCGGCAACTTCTGGTGTGACTTCTTTACGCGCAAGTTCAGCGATGGCATTCACACAAGCAATTTTCATTTCTTCGTTAATTGCTGTTGCGCCAACATCAAGTGCGCCACGGAAAAGGTAAGGGAAACAAAGAACGTTGTTCACTTGGTTTGTGAAATCTGAACGGCCTGTACAGACAATCGCATTAGGTGAGCCTTTCATGGCAACATCTGGCATGATTTCAGGCGTTGGGTTTGATAGCGCCATGATAAGTGGTGCATCTGCCATACTCCCAGCCATTTTTTCATCAACCATGTTTGGACCAGAAAGACCAAGGAAAATATCGGCACCTTCTAATGCATCTTTTAGGTCGCGGGCGTTTGTATCATTGGCGTATTCGGCTTTGTAAGGATCCATACCTTCTTTACGGCCTTTATAGATAACGCCGTTACGATCACAAACAATGATGTTGTCACGCGGTAAGCCAATTTCAACAAGAAGGTTTAAGCAAGCAAGAGCGGCAGCGCCAGCGCCATTGGCAACAAGTTTTACCTGTTTCATGTCACGACCTTGAATCTCGAGCCAGTTTACAAAGGCAGCCGCAACGATAATAGCCGTTCCATGTTGGTCATCATGGAACACAGGAATGTTCATGCGTTCTTTTAGTTGTTTTTCAATCTCAAAGCATTCTGGCGCTTTGATGTCTTCGAGGTTAATACCGCCGAATGAAGGCTCTAGAACTTCAATGGCTTCAACAAATTTATCAATATCTGTTTCATTCACCTCTAGATCAAAACAATCAATATTTGCGAATTTCTTAAAGAGAACTGCCTTTCCTTCCATCACAGGCTTTGATGCCAGCGCACCAATATTACCAAGGCCAAGAACGGCAGTACCATTAGAGATAACGGCAACAGTATTGCCGCGCGATGTATAATCGAGCGCTTTTAAAGGGTCTTTTTCAATCTCTTCACAAGGTACAGCAACCCCTGGGGAGTAGGCCAAAGCTAAATCGCGCTGTGTTTCGAGCTGCGTTGTTGGTTTAACCGAAAGCTTACCTGGTGTGGGTAAACGGTGGTAATCAAGCGCAGCTTGGCGCAAATTATCGTTATTTTTGTTATCGTCAGACATGTTTAGGAACCCTCTTAAGTAAATCTTTGAATAAGATACTACCCTCATTTGGTGCGGCCGAGAAGACTCGAACTTCCACGGACTTATCGTCCATAGCGACCTCAACGCTACGCGTCTACCAATTCCGCCACGGCCGCACGACTGAGATGTCAGTTTGATAACAAATAAGGCGGGGCGGGGCAAGACAGATAATATTGAAATATTCAGTTTTTCATGATTAAAACACGGTATGGCTATTGAATGGAAAATTTCTAAATCTCCCGTTGAGTATGAAACGGCTGTCCAAGTGATGGAAGAGCGCGTGGCCGCGATTCGCGCTGGTGAGAAAGATGAGTTGATTTGGTTTCTTGAGCATCCTCCGCTTTATACGGCAGGGACGAGCGCCAAAGATGAAGATCTCTTGTCTCCGAAATTTCCTGTTTTTGAAACGGGAAGAGGCGGGCAATATACTTATCATGGGCCGGGTCAGCGCGTTGCTTATGTTATGTTGGATTTAAAGAAGCGCCAGCAAACCCCTGATATTAAAAAATATATCCGTGATTTGGAGCAATGGATTATTAACACGCTGGCCGCATTTGATATTAAGGGAGAGCGCCGCGAAGGGCGTGTGGGTATTTGGGTTAAAACCCCTCACCCGTCTTTCACTCGC
>PANS01000053.1 GCA_002708415.1 Micavibrio sp.
CAAGCCCATATTGGCAAGGCGAACCTGCACATCATCAAAGCTTGTTTCATGCAAAATTTTAGAATTCAAGCGCACGAGTTCATCGGGATCAAACTTTGGTGTACTGCGCGAGAATTTGCTAAAATCAAAGGTCTTGAGAAGTTTGTCCATACTTGTGAAGGCTTCAATAGGATCAGATGTTCCTAGACGTGCCATTAAAGATACAACAGACATTGGCTCTAAACCCTCTTCGTTTTGAATATCTTTAACGCTTAATGATCCGATGCGTTTAGATAGCTTTCCACCTTCGGCATCAGAGATAAGGGATAGGTGAGCAAAGTTTGGTGCTTTACCCTGAATGGCTTCAAACATTTGAACGTGCGTTGCTGTGTTAGACACGTGATCTTCACCACGCACAACATGCGTAATACCAAAATCTACATCATCAATGACAGAGCATAGGTGATAAAGCGGCGTACCATCTTCACGTAAGACAACAGGGTCAGACATGTCAGAGCCTTGGAATTGTACAGGGCCACGAATAAGATCGTTCCATTCGATAGGGGCGTGATTTAGCTTAAAGCGCCAGTGTGCTTTCCGGCCTTCTGCCTCATAAGCAGCAATTTGCTCGTCGGTAAGATTTAAGCCTGCGCGATCATAAGTCGGTGGCACGCCGCGTGAAAGCTGTGTTTTACGTTTTAGGCCAAGCTCTTCAGGTGTTTCGTAACACGCATAAAGGCGTCCATCGGCTTTGAGTTTTTCTATTACTTCTTCGTAGCGTTCAAGGCGATCTTTTTGATTGGCTTTTTCATCCCAATCAAGACCAAGCCATGTGAGGCCATCTTCGATAGCGAGCTCATATTCTTCTTTTGAACGCTCACGATCTGTGTCGTCAATACGGAGTAAAAAGCGCCCTTGCTGCTGTCTGCAAAACAGCCAAGTAATAACGGCTGTACGGGCATTTCCAACGTGAAGGAAGCCAGTAGGGGACGGAGCAAAACGAACTTTAACAGACATGACTATTCTTTCTAGTATTTTGACATTCTAATTAGCCTTTTTAGGCACAGTTTTCAATAGGCTTGTTGGGGTGGAGAGAAGGATGTTTACTATAGCAAGGGTTCTATAAGATGTTGTTTTTATTACGCGATTTGCCCAACCCAGTTTGTTTGTTGAAAAAGAGTGGGGTGGGCTTAAGCGCTTTGTTTTTTCTGTTGTTAAAGTCATGGGTGAGAATAGCATTTATGGAGAAAAATAAATAGGATTTTATTCCTTTTTTATTAAACGTACTATGAAGCGAAAGCTCACTGTTTGTCACATTGATGCTTTAACCTTTAGGCGGAACAAAAACTTCTGGCGCTTCATCTGGCATGCTTTCAATATAGATGCTTTGAGAAGGAAAGGCGAAGCTGGTTTTGGCTTCCTCTTCGACGATATGTTTGATCTTCATCGCAAAGGCTTCTTTTATCTCGAGCCATTCTCCCCAATTTGTCGTGTTGGTAAAACAGTAAACTAGAAAATCAATAGAGCTTGCATTAAAGCTATCGACGCGAACAAAGGTGCTAACTTGATCGGGTTTGGCAAAGGCATCATTGTTAAGCAGGTAATCCATGATGCCATCGCGAATAATTTGGAGTTGCTGAACATCCGTCTTATAGACAACACCAATTTTCCATTTAATCCGCCTGTGTGTCATGCGAGAAAAGTTCGTAACAGCCGCGTCCGATAAGTTTGAGTTTGGAACATGGACAGGCGCTTTATCAAAGCGGCGCACTTTCGTTGATCGAAAACCGATATCTTCGACGGTGCCTTCAACGATTCCATCAACGGCGATCCATTCCCCGGCATGAAAACGTTTTTCAGCGATAATAGTCATGCCGCCAATAAGGTTTTTGAATAAGTCTTGGGCGCCCAAAGCAACAGCGGCGCCAAATAAGCCAAGACCAGCCAGCAGTGGAGCTACAGCAATGCCCCAAATTTCTAATATGATGGCTGCACCTAAGAAAATAATGAGCACTTTGAGCGCTTTAAATAGCCATGACATCATTTCGGATGTTAAGATATCTTCAAGTTTTTTGATGCCGTGCGATAACGGCGTACATGCGCGATGAAAAGCCCAAAAGATTGTAAAAACAATCAAAGAGCGCTCTACTTTCAAAACAAATTCATCAACATCTTCTGAAATACTCACATATTGGTTAGCAAAGAAAATACCCAGAATAATGGGGATGAATTTTAGCGGCGGTATCAGCGCATCGATTATTTTATCATCGAGTTTGTTTTTTGTCTTAGAGGCAACATGTCTTAAATGCTTAAGCGCAAACCTACTGAAGATACCCCGTATCAATAAAAAGGCGCTAAAAATTAAAAGAGCTGTGATGAGCTTTCCAATATCGACGCCCATAAAGCCATGCGTCCAAACATCGGTAACGAGGTCTTTAAAAACTTTTAAATCTTCGGTTATGTTTTTTTCCATTTATAAATTTCTTTTTAAGTTTTGGTGTTTGTAAGGCATTACTCGTCTCTATACTTATTCGTAATCGGATAACGCCTATCACGGCCAAAGGCTTTGGTTGTGATTTTTACGCCTGGGGGTGCTTGGCGGCGTTTATATTCAGCCATATCGAGCATGCGCCAAACACGGTGGACAAGCTTTTGATCATGCTTGATATCATCAGGGCTGAGTTCTTTTTCAATGAGGCTTTCAAGAATATCATCTAATACATCATAGGGCGGTAAACTATCTTGATCGGTTTGATCGGGTTTGAGTTCGGCGCTTGGTGCTTTGGTGATGATGCGTTCAGGAATAACTTTACTTTGTTTGTTGCGCCACTTGGATAGGGCATAAACTTGTTTTTTATAAAGATCTTTGAGCGCATTAAAGCCGCCGCACATATCACCATAGAGGGTAGCATAACCAACGGCCATCTCGCTCTTATTTCCCGTCGAGAGAACCATTTTACCGTTTGCATTGGAGAGCCCCATGAGGATAATGCCGCGGGCGCGTGATTGAATGTTTTCGAATGTCGTGCCAGCGTTATTTTTGTCAATATGAGGCGACAGCATGTCATCATAGGCTGCCATGGCTTTTTCAATTGAAATCGTATCCAGTTTTACGCCGAGCATTTTTGCACATTCTTCTGCATCATCAAGGCTATCTTGAGAGGTGTAGGGCGAAGGCATCATCACGCAGTGCACTTTATTTGCACCAAGGGCATCAACCGCTATGGCGGCGGAAAGCGCGCTATCAATACCGCCAGACAGGCCGATAAGAACACCGGGAAAGCCATTTTTCTCAACATAGTCTTTTAGACCTAAAACCAGAGCGCTGTAAATCGTTTCAACTTCACTGATTTTGGGGGTTATAGTTGACTTATCGGCGGTGTTGATTGTGCCTTCTTCAAAGAGAGGGAGCGTGTGTGTAATGCTGCCTTTATCATTCATGATGAAAGAGCCACCATCAAAAACCAATTCATCTTGCCCGCCAACTTGATTGACGTAAATTATGGGCAGGCCTGTATCATTATGGCGCATATTGGCGTGCATTTCACGAAGACCATGAACATCGGTGTGATAAGGACTGCCATTGGGAACGATTAAGATTTCTGCACCTTGGGATTTAAGGTGGCTTGCGACATGGGGATGCCACATATCTTCGCAAGTTAAAATACCAAGTTTTGTGTTTTTGAAAATGTAAGGCTTCGGAAGTGGGCCTGAGTTAAAGATACGCTTTTCATCAAAGACTCCATCATTGGGCAACTCATGTTTGTGTGTCACGAATTGAATAGTGCCATTACCGATTACAAGCGCAGTATTATAAAGTTTGTTACCTTCACGCCACGGCGTTGAAATAATCAAGTAGGGTTTATGTTTTTTGCTTTCACTGACGAGTGTTTGAACCATGTTTTCGATGGCATCAATAAAGTGAGGTTTTAAAACAAGATCATCGGCAGGGTAGCCGCTTGTGATGAGTTCTGAATAAACAATAAGGTCAGCATTGGAGTTGTCGTCACGCACTTTACGGATTTTGTTAAGATTGCCGTTTAAATCGCCAACAGTCGGGTTTAACTGCGCGAGAATAATATTTAGATCGTTAAGCACGTTATTATTACCTTAGAGTTTTAAGCTCGTCAGAAATTAAGAAGGCGAGTTCTAACGCCTGATTGGCATTAAGGCGCGGATCACAGGCTGTATGGTAGCGGCTTGAAAGATCTTCGTCTGTAATATCATCGGCGCCGCCGACACATTCAGTAACATCTTGGCCGGTCATTTCAAAGTGAACGCCACCTGGGTGCGTGCCTTCATTACGGTGAACGTCGAAGAATCCTTTAACTTCGGCCAAAATGTTATCAAAACGACGTGTTTTAAAACCGCTGGAAGATTTTTCAATGTTACCGTGCATTGGATCACAAATCCAAACCACGTTTCGACCTTCTTCTTTGACGCGGCGGACAAGCGGCGTTAATTTCTCAACCACTTGATTACAGCCCATACGCGCAATTAACGATAGGTGTCCAGGTTCGTTTTCAGGGTTGAGTTTATCAATCAGCTCAATAAGCGTATTTGCATCAAGCTCTGGCGGCACTTTCATGCCAATAGGGTTTTTAATACCGCGAGCAAATTCAATCTGTGCGCCGTCTGTATCTTGTGTTCTGGCACCAATCCATAGAAAGTGCGCAGAGGTGTCATACCACTCACCTGTTGTGCTATCGACGCGTGCCATAGCTTCTTCGTAAGGTAAGAGAAGGGCTTCGTGACAAGTATAGAACTCGGTTTCCCGCATGCTTGGTACTTTATCACCTGTAATACCGCAAGCGGCCATAAAGGTCAGGGCGCGATCGATATCACCAGCCACTTGCTCGTAACGCTTGCTTAAGGGACTATCTTTGACAAAATCAAGGTTCCATCTATGCACTTCGTTGAGGTCTGCGTATCCCCCTTGAGCAAAAGCGCGCAATAGATTGAGCGTTGAAGCCGATTGGTTATAGGCACGAATCATACGTTGTGGGTCAGGAATGCGTGCTTCTTCAGTAAATTCGAGCTTGTTTACGATATCACCGCGGTAACTCGGAAGTGTTACATCGCCTTGCGTTTCATTATCAGCAGAGCGCGGCTTGGCAAATTGTCCAGCCATACGACCCATTTTGACGATAGGCATCGCGCCGCCAAAGGTCATGACTACCGACATCTGGAGGAGAACGCGGAAGGTATCACGAATTTTATTTGCGCCAAACTCTTGGAAACTTTCGGCGCAATCACCGCCTTGAAGCACAAAGGCTTCGCCGTTACAGGCTGCGGCGAGTTGTGCTTTAAGGTTGCGGGCTTCTCCGGCAAAAACAAGAGGAGGAAGCTCAGAAATGATCTTTTCCACATGCTCTAGGGCAGCTTGATCCGTATAATGTGGCAGCTGTTTTGCTGGCTTGGTACGCCAAGTGTCAGGAGTCCAAGGTTCAGCGGGAGTTTTTACGGTTTTTAAATCTGGCTTTGTCATGCGAGTTTTTTACGGCAATTTGCGCGTAATCGCAAGCCTTTACCGCCTTGTGCTTACCGCATGGTCACAAATTCTTCGGCTGACGTTGGGTGAATGCCAATAGTTCGGTCAAAGTCCGCTTTTGTTGCGCCGCAATTAACAGCTATCCCTAGTGCTTGGGTCATTTCGGCGGCATCGCGTCCGCAAATATGAACGCCCACAACAATATCAGTGTCTTGATCAACGATAACCTTCATAAAGGTGCGTTCATCACGTCCCGATAACGTATGAACCATTGGTTTAAAATCAGAGGTAAAGCATTTGATATTGCTGTATTTATTGCGCGCATCTTCTTCGGATAGGCCAACCGTTCCAATTTGCGGATTAGAGAATACGGCTGTTGGAATATTATCATAAGAAACAGCGCGATCAGGTTGGTTATTAAACAATCTATCTGCTAGAACGTGCCCTTCTGCAAGAGCCACGGGGGTGAGGTTAACGCGGTCTGTAACATCACCTGCGGCATAAATGTTTGGCACATTGGTTTGGTAATCTTCGTTCACGATGATCTGACCATTATCTTTGTACGCGATATTGGCGTTTTCTAACCTCAAATCCTGTGTATAAGGTACACGTCCGATGGCAGAAAGCACTAAATCGCACTCAATATTGTTGTTTTTATCTGTTTTTACGTATTTTTTATCATTTTTGTCAGTTATTTTGATGATATTAGTGCCTAATTCGATGTTTATTCCTTGTTTTTTCATCTCATTTGCCAAAAAATCGCTTATTTGTGCATCGAAACCCCGTAAAATACTGTCTCCACGGTAAATAACGGTCACTTTTGCACCCATTCCATGGAAAATATGAGCGAATTCAACGGCGATATAGCCAGCGCCTTCAATAACAACATGCTTGGGAAGCTCTTTGAGGTAGAATGCATCATCGGAAACGATAGCGTGCTCTGCGCCTTCATAGTTTGGTCTCCTAGGCTTTCCGCCTGTTGCGATGAGGATTTTTTCTGCCGTGACAGTTTTGCCATCAATGTCGAGAGTGTGATCGTCAATAAACCGTGCATACCCCCGTATGAGCTCAACACCAGCTCTTTCCAAGATACCTTCATAAATACCGTTTAACCGACTGATTTCTTTGTTTTTATTCTCAATGAGCGTGTTCCAATCAAAGGACACGTTATCCATGCTCCAGCCATAGCCTTTGGCATCGTCGAATGAGGGGCCAAAATCTGAAGCGTAGGCAAATAGTTTTTTGGGCACGCAACCAATATTGACGCATGTTCCGCCGAGCGCCGTAGATTCAGCGATGCCTACTTTTGCGCCATGGCCAGCGGCTATTCTTGAAGAGCGAACGCCGCCCGATCCTGCACCAATAACAAAGTAATCGTAGTCATAGTTAGCCATCTTCAGTTCCTTTTAAGTACATAGAATTCCATCGGCGATGAAGCCAAAGCCATTGTTCTGGGCGTGCCTTGATCCAGCATTCCATCATTTGATGCGTTTCAAGTAAGAGTTGTTCTTCGCTCTTGCCTTTTCTATCAATGGGCGCGTGAATTGTTATTTTGAAATTTGCGCCTTTGGTACGTTCAATCTGTGCGGGAATGAGCGGACAATCGAATTTTTGGGAGAGTTGGATATAGGCAGGGCTGGTCATGGCGGCGGCATGAAAGAAAGGAACGGGAATGCCTTCATTGTATTTCTGATCAATAAGAAACCCCAAATGTTCTTTGTTTGTCAGGCGTTTGACGATCTGTCTTGTACCGCTTTTTGATTTAGGAATCGGTTGTAACTTACCGCCCAAATTGCGGCATTTCATCAGGAGTTTATCCGCCAAAGGATTGTTTGGTGCGCGATAGATTGAGTGCGTAAGGTAATCTTGCTGTAATGCGGGGGCTAGAGGGCAGAGCTCCCAATTGGCCAAATGCGCGGCGAAGATGATCGCGGCGGTATCTTTAGAGGCCTCTAAGTGTTCTGCGCCAATAAGCTCAACATTGTTTTTGGCGAGGCTTTTAAGGTGCGGATATTCAGCGAAAGTACGCCCTAAATTATCCCACATACCATTTAAAATTTGCGCGTGATCAGTATCAGGAAGGGCATTTTGAATATTACGCAAGGCTTTTCGGGAGGCGGCAAGTTTTGGTCCGATAGTGCGACCCAGCCAGCCACCAATGTTTGATGCCCACGCGGCAGGCATAATTTTAAAAAATCCAAAAAGGATCAAAATAACAATAGCTTCAATGGTATAGCGCACTTTCTTTATCATGAAGATAGCCTTTCTTTTAAGAAACTCGCTAAAGCTGCGCTATTGTCAAATGAAAGCGTGATGGGGAGAACTTGCGTTGTATGCTGATATGGATCTGGCAGGCGCACATGATCTTTGCTTGTTGTGATAAGCGTTGCATTATGTTTAACGGCGTGCGTATCTAAATCTTCTAAATCTTCTTTTGTGTAGGGATGATGATCTGCAAATGGATGCCAGCAAGAAATTTTAAAGCCCAGATCCTCTAAAGTGGTTTTAAACTTCTCTGGTCGTCCTAGTCCTGCAAAGGCGACATAGTTTTTGTCTGCATCTAGGTGAGTGCTGTCAGATTGTATGTTTGCAGAGAATAATATCTTATCGAGATTAACTTGTTCATTGATACTGATCACAGCGTCACAGCGCTTAAGCGCACATGACTTTGGTTCGCGTAAAGGGCCAGCAGGGAAGACAAAGCCATTACCAAATGGGTTGGCGCCATCAACGACAAGCAGGTTGATATCTTTATAGAGCGTGTTGTTTTGAAGCCCATCATCCATCAAGATCAGATCAGCGCCAATCTCTTCGGCTTTTTGCGCGCCCTCTTTACGATCAGGTGAAACAATGACTTGCGCATGTTTTACCAGTAAAAGGGCTTCATCACCAACATCATGATAAGTGTGTATTGCAGGATCAACGATTGTTGCTTTTGTTGTTGAACCGCCATAACCACGAGTGAGAATAACGGGGTTTTTAGCAATATTTTGTTCTGTTATAAGATCAAGAAGAGCAAGAACAGTCGGCGTCTTACCGCTTCCTCCCATAACAATATTGCCAATACAGATTACAGGAACGTTTGATTTATAAGGTTTTTGAAAGCTCACGTTGAGCTTATGCCCCACAGCATATAAAGCTGATAAAGGCGAGAGTAAAAGCGCTTGCCAGTTTGCGGATTTATACCAGAATGATGGGGTCTTGAACGGCATTAAAGCACCTTTTTTAAAATAGGTTTTAGTTGCACCATAATATCATCAATAATATGGCTTTGTTGACTGGCATAGATCAAAGCCTTTTCTTGCTCATTTTGTAACTGTTCTTTGTTTGATAAGAGGTCATTTAATTTTTGGATAAACTCATTTTCATTGTTAACAAGAGTAGCTGCTTGCGCCCCAATCATATCGCTAAATAGTTCTTGTTGGTATTGAATGTTAGGGCCAGTCAGAACGGCACAATTAAGTTGAGCCGCTTCTAATGGATTGTGCCCACCGCCGCCATCATTACTGAAAGAACGTCCAATCATGGCGATAGGGCAGGCTTTATAGAATAAACCTAACTCGCCTAATGTATCAGCAAGATAGATATCAGTTGTGTCTTCTGGAAGAGTGTTTTGAGGGTGGCGTGAAATAATGTTTAAATTTTTTATCTTAGATACAATTTCGTTACGGCGTTCTGGGTGACGCGGGACAATAATGGTCAGTAAATCAGGATGTTTTTCTTTTAATTTGAGATGCACACGGCAAGCAAGCTCTTCTTCACCATCATGCGTGCTGGCATAAACCCAAGTTGGGCGTGAGCCAATAGCGTTGGATAAGGAATTATAGGCCGTTTCGTCATAAGGTAGTGGGTCGGCGCTATGTTTAATGTTTCCAATATGAACAACTTTTTTTGCTTTTAATTTTTCAAAGTGATGTCGATCTAGCTCGGTTTGCGTTAAAATAATTTTAAAGCTAGAAAGTATTTTTTCGGCAATGTGTTTAAACGTAAACCATCGCCTAAAGGATGTTTGCGATAGACGTGCATTAACGAGCGCGGCAGGAATGCGTTTATTTTTGATTTGCTGTAACATGTTTGGCCAAAGTTCTGATTCAATCCAGATTGCAACGTTCGGGCGCCAATGTTTTAAAAAGCGTTTGATCCATTTAGGGTGGTCTAGCGGTACAAACTGATGCATGGCACGTTCAGCTAAGCGCTTTTGCATGAGGGTCGCCGAGGTAAGTGTGCCGCTGGTAACTAAGATGTTGAGATGCTTATTCTCTGCAAGTAATCGATTGATTAAAATTAGAGCTGATTGCGATTCACCAACGCTGGCAGCATGAATCCATACAAGTTTACCGTTAGGGCGCTTAATATTTGTTATTCCGCGACGCTCATTAATGCGCGCGGCATTCTCTTTTCCTTTCTTAAGGCGATGCCATAAAAGAAGATTTAGAATTGGCGTACTAAGTGACGTTAATATGGTGTAGAGGGTTAGCATTTACAGCAGGGTTTTTTTAGTTTTCTTCGGTTTATAGGGTTTTTCTGTTATGATATAGGGGTATTACAGCAAAAAAGTAAAGTATTTCAAAGTATTGTATCTAAAATCATGAGGGCTTATGCGCCGAATATTTTCAAGTAAAGAGAAGAATAAGAAAACTCGTAAAGAGATTGAAGATGAAGCTTATGCACAGATGCGTAAAGCAAAAGCTATAATAGATCCTGGTGTATTGGCTAAAGTACGCAACGCTATTCGAAATAGTCCTATGGCAGCGCAATTGATGGGAAATGTTTATGCACAGGAAGAGGGGGCTGAGGAAACTAGGGCAATCTCCCCAAAAGACGTGGTTAAAGAAGAACAGGAAAAGACGGTAATTTCTTCTTCGGTTGAAGAATCTCAAAAAATGGTGGCATCTTTAGAGACAGCAGAAAAAAAGAAAACTGCGTTACAGGCAGCTAAACAGGCTCATGCGAATGTTAAAGAGGTTGAGGTTGAAACGGTTGATCAAGGTAAAATGGTTGATATCGTCGCCAAAATGCTGGAGATGAACCCGCATAATCAAAGCCTGAAAAAAGGCATTAAAGAAATATTGAAGGATAGATAGGTTTAATCTTTTACTGACATCTATTTGATGATGCATTGTAGGTACAGCCTGGATTTGTGCAGACGGCATCAGGAACACCGTCTGGGTACGCCTGTGAATAAACTGTAACGCCTGTTGGAATCGGCGCGGCACAAGAAGACGGACCTGCTTCAGTTTTTGTTAAAACATCAGTGAATACGGTTTGTAATGGGCTTCTAAATGAAGAATTTTGAAAGTTTTCAATTCTTTGTATCGGGCCATTCCATGTGAGTGCTGATGCGCTGAGACGACCTGTGCATTGCGTTGGTAATCCGCGAGGATCTTCTCTTGGTCTATAGCCATTTATAGTTGCGGTGCTTCCCATGCCAACGATATCTTCGAATGGGTAAAACCCATCAGATGTCTGACTATCATCGGAGCCATCAAAGTTGCTGTTATCTACAAAATTAGCACATTTAGAGGTTTCCCAAATGTCTTGCATGATTTGGCATGTGCCAAAACTTCCTGAAAATAAATCAGTATAGGCTGGCGGCGGAGCATTTAAGTTCATGTTTGTATTGGCGCTGCTTGCTGACATAAAGCCTGCGCGACCACCCAAGAATGAGTTTTGCTGACCTGTGCCGTACTCAAAATTGTCTCTTATATATACTTTAAGGGCATCATATACGACTGTTCCTAGTGAGTTTCTTAGACCGCGACCATCATTTTCATCTATAATCACATCGCCAAAGTAAGTTGTATGGCTAAAAATAGATCCTGCATTTGTTGCTGTGTGAGCGAGTATGCGATCAAAACATGTATATTCAAAAACACTATCCGGCTTGAAAATAAGGTTTTGATTCTGCATGATTTCGCGTTCAGCCTCCATCCATGCGCGATCTTCTAAAGATTGCCAGTATCCAGCGTCGCATGGCTGATCTGCTATAACCTGCGCCTGTACATTTGCTGTTAATACAAATGTAAATAGGGCAGTCATTAGAATCTTTACGGGCATTTTTAACCTCATATTTGATAGTACCTTAAAAAACATAGACTTAGCAATTCTCTTCGTTGTTTTGGCGCATATTCATGCACTGTAATTATTTTATTATTTAAATTAGGGCCCTGATGCGCATGACGCCGTACCAGTTAACGCATTTTGATGGCTACATCCTTGAGTTATACAAAAGCTGTCTGGATAATCCCTGTATTCTCCTTCTTTGTCTTCGGCATACCATCGGTATACTTGCGCGCCGGTTCTAATCATAGGAGAAGTATCGCATTCAGGGGGCGCAGGAGCGGTAGCGGCTGGATCTTGACCTGTTATTATTTGCATTTGAGGCTCCACATCAGCAAAGTCAGCCACAACATTTTGACCTATCCCTATCATGTCTACGGTGATGCCTGTAGATTGTGCATACGCATGAGGGAAAGCAGGTAAGCTTCCTATAATAATCGTAATAATGAATAGTGTTTTTTTCATATAATTCTATTTTAGCGCTTTTCTTCTCATTTTAGCAAAAATCAATTATGGACCACAGCTTAGGCCTGCTGGTATGTCTCGTGGATCGGAGCCAACTAAATCTTGGAATGTGAAGAATGGGTCGTCAATATTTTTACATTTTGCTGCCTGCCAGACGTTTTTCATGACATCGCAGCTTGTTGTTGATGGTGCGCTAACTATCGCAGTTTCTCCCAATAAGCCAAAGCTTTCTGGAAAGTTACTATCGAGGTAATTTCTAGCCATCGTGCTAACCGCAAGAGTTAGAGAGGCATCAAGATGGCTTGATCCTAATTCTCGGCTGATTGTGACTGTTCTACCCATTAAATCAACATCGCTGTTGGCCCAACGGCTTGTTTCACTAAAGATAGGGCCTACATTTTGCCCTGTAATAAGAACATGCTGATCAAAGCATGTGTACGTCAACACGCTGTCAGATTTGGCGATTAAGCGTTGGTTCATAATGTTTTCACGGCGTGCTTCTAAAACAGCTTGGTTAACCATAGCTGTCCACGTATCTGTTGCGCAGCCAGACACTTTGGCATCAGGCGGAGTAGGGGACGAAGGCGTTAAATCTGCGGGACCTCCCGGGATGCCAACAGGCGGTGGTCCAGGTTCAGGAGAGGGGGTTAATATACCACCATCTGTAACGACTGGATCTGGAACAGGATCAGCTGGAGGCTCGCTTGTCCAATCTGGAGGGTCTCCTCCCCCTCCTGGTGTTCCTCCTCCGTCAGGGCAGCCTGGTTCGTCGGGCGGACCGTGAAGGCCACGAGGAACAGCAGTAATTGGTACGCCAGCGGTTAAAGGCATGCTTGTGTATCCATATGGTGGACTGTTTGCAGAGCCGCCAGTTGCTCTTGCATCGTGATTTTCAGTGAGTTGCTGCCTTATAATTGGATCACAGAGGTCGACTGGCCCACCACCGCCTAAAAGACAAACCCCTGAAACACCTTCACAACACTTGCTCATGTCGCCATCAGTTCTTTCTCCCCATACACATTCAGGATCCATAGCCCTCATTCCGTCACCGCCACCTCTACCGCTTCCATCGCGAGCATAGACTTCGTAGTGAATGTGCGGTGGTGTTGGTTTTGCAGCACCACTGTTACCATTAATAACCATTTGTGCATCGCCGTCATAAGCGTTTAGGTGAGCATAACGTACCTCAACGTTTGGATTGCAATTATATCGTGTGTAGTAGCCGTAGCCTTTTTGCCTTGCGACACCGCCATCAAAAAGGGCGCTGTTACCATTCATAATAATATAACAGCCAGGTTGATTTTGTACGGGTAAACACATATCCAGCATAATATCAACGCCAAGGTGTTGGCGACCATTAGGGCGAGGTTGAAGCCAGTCTAAAATTGTAGCACCAGGTGCGGGGTTTGAAAGCTGGCAGACATTTTGGGCGTGGGCTTGTGGTGATGGGAGTAATATTGTGCTGATGAGCGCAAGGGTGCAAAGCAGAAAGAATCTTTGCCAAAGTCTTTGATTTTGTTTGTTTTTGTTAAACAAGCTGCACTATCCCATTTTTTACCATGATAGCCTGAATAGGTATCAAAGCGCAAAACTTACCGTGTTTTAAACCCATCTTTTTGTTCATAAATGTAAGAAAACGGATTCCATTGATATTTAGATTTTTCAAAATCATTCATAGGAGAGCTGTACACCATTAAATCTCGGACGCCATAATGATGGATGTCTTTAATAATAATTTTTTGAGCCTTTATAGAAAGAAGAGAGATTAGCTGCTCTTTCATAAAGGCGACGATATGATGCTGGCAAAACGTATTAGGAGAGCAAGAGGCAGGTTTGATAATATATTCATTCAAACCATCGTTGTTAAGGTCTATAGCAGATAAAACGTATTTAATATCAGGTGTTTGAAAAGTCTTTTTTACAAAGGAAATGGCTTTTCTTTCTTTATAGCTTTTGGCCTCTTTGAAAGACAAGGTTTCAAGAGCTTGCGCCGAGATAGGGGCAAGAGTAAATGATAAAAATAGAAAGATAAGCGCCGTAGAAAAAAGAAACTTATTCTGGAAGATCAATATCCAAAATCGCCATATTGAAATCATAAGAAGTTTCGCCTTCATCTTCATCTTTATAGACTACACCAATGAACTCACCATTTAAAAGAACTTCGATTGAATCTTTTGTTTGTGAGCGCGGGCGGACAGCAAGCCCATCATTGTCAAATTTGCTACGTAGGTAAGCTTGAATTTTAATTAGTTCGTCTGGGCTGATTTCCATTTTTTTCTCCGCTAAGGCTGACATGTTATTTTCCTTTATCTTTGTTGTTACTATTAAGTTTCTTTTTAGGGATAATCAACCCTTAAGCCGCTTCAAGGTATTCTTTTTTAATATCGTTTAAGCCCCTAGATACTTGTTCGTAACATTCGATGGATAGCGTTTTACGGTTTTCATATTCTTTTGCCGCTTTAGGCGGGTGAAAGCGGACAATAAGCTGCGCGCCTTTACTTTTTCCTAGCGCCCAAATATGTGGTTGTAAACCCATATCGCCATACCAAGCGTAGAGATCGTAATCTTTGTCGTTTTGTACGGCTTTATTGTCCGTTTTAATAAGGCCTATGGTGAAAGGCTGAACAAGTAAGCTTTCTTTGACGTCATTTTTAAGGAAAATATCAAAAAAGCTCGATTTAAAAGGTTGTACTTCTTGGCCTGTGCTGGAGGTTCCTTCAGGAAAAACAATGAGAGAGCGCTTTTGATTAAGCGCCTTTTTCATCTGTTCAATAGATTTAAGTGCTTTTGCTGGCGTACGACTGATAAATAAGGTGTGGGAGAGTGTGGCCAATAGCCCTAATAATGGCCAGCCTTTTACATCATCTTTTGAGACAAAGTTTGCGCGTAAAAAACTTCCCATTAAAATGATGTCTAAATAAGAAAGGTGGTTTCCAACATAAACGACTTGCTGGTTGGCTTTTATCTCTCCTTGAATACGTACCTTAATGCCAAAGACAAAGCACAAAGAACGATGAAATAGAAAAGGGACAATGAAGGCCGCGCGACCTTTACCAAGTAGCAGGAAACTTAAGGTTTGTAGAGGCACTGTTATAAGGCAGATAACAAGGAGAAGAAATATTTTAAAGCTGGCAATGAGAGAGCGCATTTATTTAAACGGCTTTACCCTGTTTCGTTGGCATGATTTTTTGGGTCACGCGCTCATAATGGTTGAGATATTTTTTTGTGATTTGAGCTGTTGGCATAACAATACAAATATCTGTTGTATTAAACTGTTCATCTACAACCGCACCATTACCAATAGAGGCGCCAAGACGAATATAGCCTTTGATAAGAGGAGGAAGTGACATGAAAGCCTTTTTAGCATCTAGGTCTTTTTTTGCATGTAAATTCATATCAACAAAGCGTTCATCAAGCGCGCGTGGGCATACGGACGGATCGGCTAAATGGTAGTGGTATAGATAGGCGAGTTGTTCAGAAAGCTCATCAATGTTTGTGCCGTGAAGACTGGCGCAACCAAACATCATGCCAATATCATGATCAGCGACGTAATGAGCAATTTCTTGCCACATTTTTTGTAAGACAGGCCTTGTTCGGTAATCTGGAAGAACGCAAGAACGGCCTAGTTCCAACAAGGTTGTACCGCTATCGATAAGGGGTTGAATATCATATTCGTGGCTTGTGTAAAATTCACCGTGCTCTTCTGCCACGCTTTGGCGTAAAAGACGGTAGGTTCCGACAATGGTATCCAGTCCTTTTGAACACCCCTTATCAATCACAACAAGATGATCTGTTATGGCATCATAAGCATCCATGTCACGTTTTTGGCGCTTCATTTCTTTATCAGGTTTTGCACCATATTCTTCATAAAACACAGTATAGCGAAGACGTTGCGCTGCCTCTATTTCCGCGTCATTTTTGGTCAGGCGGACTTCTATTTTATCAGGGTCAAAAGAATGTGAACTCATGCGCCATAGAGTAGACATTTGCCTTGCTGGGTCAAGCGATAAGGCGAGTATGAGAAGCCTTATAGACAAAATTACACATAGTGATTATGGCTTAGGGTATGAAAAAAATCTTATTTGTTTGTACAGGAAATATTTGTCGTTCATCAAGTGCGGAGGCTGTTTTACGAAATATGGTTGTGCAGCAAGGCAGATTTGCTGATTTTGAAATAGATTCTGCGGGAACGCACAGTTATCACGTGGGTGAGCCTTCCGATGGCAGAGCCGTTGAGCATGCTTCACGGCGGGGTATAAATATGCACAATATTCGGGCAAGGCAGGTGAGGATAACAGATTTTAATAAGTTTGATTTGATTGTTGCTATGGATAGGGGACACTTAAGTCAGTTAAAATCTTTAATGCCTGAAGAAAGTGTATCGTCACTTAAGTTGTTTACTGATTTTATGGCGGTGCCAACGGTTAAGGATGTTCCCGATCCATATTATGGTGACAGCGATGGTTTTGAAACCGTTCTTGATATGCTCGAAGAGGGGTGCGCCGCAATTTTAGAAACGTTATAGGGGTTTATTCTTGTGGTGCGGTGCTCTCTAAAAATTGTGTTGGCCGCTCTACTCCGAGAAGTTGGTAGGCATCTATAACAGTACTTGACTGTTGTGCAGGAGTGTCTTCGCTGACTGTATCTGGCGCTTCTGTACTACTTGCCGCTCCGCACCCTCCAGAACCGCCGCCCCCACAATTTGAGGAGGATTTTTCATCACCTTTATTTGGAATTTTTGCTGCATTGGCTGCTGCCTCTAAATTACAGCTGGCGGTAAGTGTTTTCCAGTGTTTGGTAGATTGAGCTGTTTCGCGTTTTATTTTGTTTAGCCATGCTTGAGTTTTAACGGAAGAAGTCATTGCTTTTATTTCCATGATTTTCAATTTAACCATTTGTCCATCAGTTAGGTTCTCATCTGGGTTGAGCAAAACAAGGTCAACAGGGTGGATATTATCATTGGCCGCAACATATAAGTCATCTTGTCTATGTGTGTTTATAGGTTGTTTTGTTATGGCGGCGGCTATGGTTTTGCCGTTAGGTTCAATAATAGCAACGCCAAGATCATCGCGCCGTGCTTTTGCTACGTAGATATAGTTTTCATCACCTTTTTTTATAATGGATGAATGCAAGACTCTTTTTACAGGGCCTGTTTCGTGAATAAGGATATCGACGAGGGGGTTAAAAGATTCCTTATCTAATTGTGCAAGGTTGAGGTCATCAAAGCTATATTCAATCTCTGTTTTAGTTTCAGAGGGGTGAGATATGTTTGTAATAGTGCCTAAACCCAATAGAGAGTCATTTTGTGCATAAAATAAGACTTTATGCGTTTTGTTAACACTTTCATTTTTATCATTGATAAGAACTTTGTGGGAATTGGGGATAATTTTTGCGGACACCGTTGTTAGAAGGGGGCCGGTGCTAACATGAGCGGCCTCATAAGTTTTCCCTGCAATATTCTCTGGTTGAGGAATATTATATTCGGGGGCATAAACATCGATATCTTTGCCCTTTTTTATTGCTGTAAAGAGGGTTTCATATTGCTTTGCTAGGGCAGAATCTTCTTTGGGCGCGGTGAAGAGAATGTTTCCAACCTTGTAACCCATGATGACAATAAGCAGGGTTAGGCACAGCCCACCAAGGATAATAAGTTTTTTGTTGGGTTTGATAGGTCTCACGCCCTTAAAGCTTAACGGATGTATAAGTGAACTTCGCTAGATCTCGCATCTGCCATTGGTGCATAGGATAGATCTATCTGGTTCATGTTAAGTCCCATTTGAGTTAGGTTGCGTAACACTTTTTCTGCATTACGGCGTGCCTTTGTGCTTTCAATAGCGACCTGAGCGGCGTTTCCGTTTGTAGGGTGAACGGCAATAAGCTCAAAACGAGCTTGCGGATATCTCTGCAACGCATTTTGTACAGCTACATATAAAGGCTGTTCATATTCAACATTTGGTTTATCAAAGCGAATTTTGGCTAAAGGCCTGTTACCTGCACTTGATGTTACTGGGGCAGGCATTGCTTGTGGTGGTACAGGCATCATTGCGGGCGCACTTGGCGAGTAGCTTGCAGGCTGCATGCCACTCATTGGGGCACCAGAAAAAGGATTGTTTGCTAAGCTGCGTCCAAAGAGATCGCCGCTAGAAACAGCCAAAGATAAGGTGCGTAGATTGTTACGCTCTGTGCTTAGGTATGCTGTTGTGCGGGTAATATCATCGTTTACTTCGTTTAAAAGGCGATCAATTGTGATGATGGCGTTATTTACCTGATCTTCCATTTGAGCTAATTGAGCGTGATCTTCTTCGATAGCACCAGATAGATTATAGGTCGAGCGCACAGTCTCTAAAAGAAAAGCGCCAACGGAAGCAGTGTCGGCAATTTCAACAGCAAGACCATTTAATCCTGCTACATTTTGTGAAAGTTGTTCTAGAGATTGTTGTGATGCGTCCAGCTTTTGCACGAGACGAGGATTGCCAGGAGTTGTTCCCGTTTGAAGCTGCGTGTTAATTGTGGCGACGTTTGCGTAATAAGCAGCAGCAAGATTGCGGCCACCATTTTCGATGCTACGAAGGCGGTTAGCAAGGTTTCCAACCCGGCTTTGTAGGGCAAAGAGATCTTTGTTTAGGCCGCTAACCCTGTTTCCAACAACTGTTTCGTTACCTTGAAAAAAAGCAGCGCTAGCCACTTGGTCAGGTGTTATTTCAGGAGCGCGCATTGGTCCGCCACCATAAAGGGGCGCCGGAGTAGATGCTGGCATCGCATCGTTCGTAATAACTAGAACTGGTTTTTGAGCCATATCTATTTGTGCTTGTGCATTTGAACTTATCGAAAGAGTTGATAAAGCAACGACTCCGATAGTAGCAGCTTGAATTGATTTTTTTGATAAGATAATCGCCATAAGCTTATGATTTTATTTCAAAAATTGAATGATTGCTATAGTTGCGCAAATGCACACAAAAGAAGAAATACCCTTGTAAATTAGTTTGTACCCCTTAAATCAACTGAAATTGCCTATTCTGTCAAGAAAAACTGCTGTAAATGCTCAAAAATGCATAGGATAAATTGTAGGGTGAATTTTAATTCAGAATACTTCATCTTACTTTTTAACAATAGAGGATTTTTGGGCTTGCATTCGTTAATGAGCTTGGGTAGTGTCTGCTCGCTTTAGTATTTAAAGCGCTATTTATAGGCACCCGTAGCTCAACTGGATAGAGTACCTGACTACGAATCAGGCGGTTGGAGGTTCGAATCCTCCCGGGTGCACCATTTTTTCTACATATTTCCTTCTATGTTAGTGTTAATATTGATTTAAGCGCTGTATTTATAGTGCCTTTGCGGGTAATATTGATTAGGCAAGCGCTCGTTTGTCATATTTCAGGTATTATTTTGTTAACTTTTTTCCTGTAATTTCAATACTGTACAGCGGTGTTCTTGCCGCATTTTCACTATTTTTGGGATAAATAGACGATGGATAATAAGAAGAATAATGAGCCAGGACTTGTGTTGGATGATGACTTTGTCTCTATGACGCCAGATGCAGACGGCACTGTGATTGAGCAGGCTGTACAAGATTCACCACAAGAGGTGAATGCCGATTCATTGACCTTATCTGATGATGATGCTCCTTTGGAATTTAATATAGGGGACATTGAAGATGTTAGCTTTCAGTCATCAATTGATGATGCTCCAATACAGGAGGAGGCAACGGCGGGGACAGAAATTGCTGTCCCAGAATCAAAAGAGTTGGATGTTCGTACAAATACCACTCCTATTGGAGAGCGCCTTATTGAGTTGGGAATAATTACTCAAGATCAATTAAATGTTGCCTTGCAGGAGAAAAAGACATCTAAGAAGATGGTTGGAGAAATCCTTGTTGATCTTGGATTTATTGATGCAGAAACGTTAGCCTCTTTCTTGGCTCAATCTTCAGGTTTTGAGGTTTTTGATCCTAAAGCAACCCTTATTGATGGAAACGCTTTAGCGCTTCTTGAAAAGAGCGTGTCTGAAAAACATTTGATGCTGCCATACATGTTGACTGACGACACGCTTTATGTAGCGATGGCTGACCCGCACGATATTATGGCTATCGATACGTTGAAGCGATATATACCAAAAGGGTTGAAGGTTCAGCAATCAATAACAACGCCATCAATGCTTTCGGATGCAATTGATGCTGCTTACGGTTTTGCAAGTTCTGTCAAAGGGATATTAAAAGAACTTGAAGGACAAGATGAAGAAGATTTGGATGTTACGCATCTATCAGAAGAAGAAGCTTATTCGCACCCAATTGTTAGGTTGGTAAATGCTTTGATCTTTGAAGCTGTTAAGGCTGGTGCTTCGGATATTCACTTTGAACCAGAAGAAAATTTTGTGCGCCTTCGTTATCGTGTTGATGGTGCGTTATATACAGCACAAATTTTGCACAGACAACATTGGAGCGGTATCGGGCAACGCTTAAAAATTATGGCCTCACTTAATATTGCTGATAAATTGGCGCCACAAGATGGGCGTATTGAAATGCTTATCGGTGGGCGCGGTGTTGATTTCCGTGTTTCTTCTTTACCGACTGTTTTTGGAGAAAATATTGTCCTTCGTATTCTTGATAAGCAATCAAGTATTATGCCTCTTAAAGCTCTTGGTTTTAGTGATGTTAATAAGGAAAGAATTGCCAAGGCGCAAAAACGACCTGAAGGTATTATTATTGTTACTGGGCCTACGGGAAGTGGTAAAACAACAACTCTTTATTCAATGTTGAATGAAATTAACAATGTTGATGTTAATATTCAAACCCTCGAGGATCCAGTTGAATATTCGCTGCCGATGATTAGACAGACGGCGGTTAGAGAGGGAATATTAAGCTTTTCTGATGGTATTCGCGCACTTTTAAGGCAAGATCCAGACATTATCTTTATTGGTGAGATTCGTGATAAAACAACTGCAGAAATGGCGCTTCAGGCAGCGATGACAGGACACCAAGTTTATACATCTCTTCACACAAACGATTCATTTGGTGCTATTCCGAGGCTTTTTGATTTAGGGATGGTTCCAGGGATGGTTGCGGGCAATATTGTGTCTATTTTTGCACAACGTCTTGGGCGCGTACTTTGTACGAACTGTAAGCAGCCGTACACAGCAACAGATGAAGAATGCACGCTTATGGGATTAACTGGTGATGCGCCTGAGATATTTAAGGCAAATCAAGGCGGTTGTGACACCTGTTCTGGTCAAGGGTATAAGGGTCGTGTTGCTGTTGCAGAAGTCCTTCTCTTTGATGAAGAGATGGATGCTGTGCTTGCCAAAGGTGGTAATAAAGTTGAACTGAAAGAGTTGGCTCTTGCTGGCGGCTTCAAATCTATGCGCGAAGATGGATTTCTTAAGATTTTAGAGGGGAAAACAAGCTTTGAAGCATTGTCAAAAGTTGTTGATGTGACAAAATCCTAAAGTAATTAAGGGGATTCGAAAAATATAATGACGACAGAACGTTATAAGTATAAAGCCGTTAGCGCGGAGGGGCGGCCTATTCGTGGCGTTTTAAATGCGGCGAATGAAACGGATCTGTTTACGCAGCTTCAAGATTCTGGGTTGGAGCTGATTTCCTGTTCTCCTCTTGCTAAGAAAAGAGGACTTTCATTAGGTGGAAAAAAGGTAAAAATCCGTGATATCATCCAATTTTTTATTCATTTAGAGCAAATGCAAGGCGCGGGGATACCTATTCTTGATGCTTTGGCTGATATTCGCGATACAACGGATAATGATACATTTCGCGATGTAATGGCTGAAGCCTATCGTGATGTCTCGGAGGGAAGCGCTTTTTCCGAGGCTATGGAAAACCACCCAAAAATATTTAGCGGCCTTCAAGTATCACTTATGTCCGCTGGGGAGAAAAGTGGTAATATCGAAAGTGCCTGCATTGAGATTATTAAATTTCTTAAGTGGCAAGATCTGATGCAATCACGCGTTAAAAAGGCAACGCGTTATCCTATGGTTTTATTGTTTGCCGTTATTGGTACGGTGGTGACGATGATGGCCGCTGTTGTGCCTAAAATCGTAGAATTTTTGGCAGAGCTTGACCAAGAGCTTCCTGCTGTAACAAAATCCTTAATGGCAACGTCTGACTTCTTCGTGAATTATTGGCATATTGTTTTGCTCGTGCCTGCAGGACTGGCTGTTTTTACCATGGTGATGTGTAAATCTTCGGAGCGTTTTGCTTATCAGGTGGATAATATTCTGTTGAATATGCCTGCGATGGGGACTCTTATTCGTAAAATTAATATTGCTCGTTTCACACAAACTTTTGGGGCGTTGTTTCAAAGTGGTATTGATATTTTATCTGCTTTGGATGCGAGTGCGGCTACGGTTGGTAATCGTGTGATGAAGCAAGGGCTTGAAAACGTTAAAGAATATGTGAAGCAAGGGGAGCAATTGTCTGCCGCTCTGAATAAGAGTGGTGAATTTCCGAGTATGGTGGTTCGCATGGTGAAGGTCGGCGAAGAGTCCGGAAATCTCACTCAAATTCTTGATCAGGTTGCTGAATTTTATACGCGCGATGTTGATGAAGAAGTTGATAAAGTTATTTCTATGATTGAGCCTTCCCTTACGCTTATACTTGGTGGTATGATTATGTGGATTGCAGCAGGGGTGTTCGGCCCGATCTATGCAAGCTTCGAAACTATGGAATTTTAACTAACAGCATTAAAGGTTTTTTCAGTTGTCTTTTTTATCTCCTTCACGATGCGTCTTGATGCTTACTGATGAGGGGCTTCATGTCTATAGGTCCACAGGGTTGGGGGCGCGATACATTGAATTTGTACCGTGGGATCATGAATCTTTCATTGATAATGTGACAACGCTGATTGTTAAAAAATGTAATAAAAAACCTGTCGTTATTTTAAATGATATGGTTGAGCAGCATTATCGTAAAGAGAAAGTGCCTAAAACTAGCATTATGGACAAGGCTGCCGTTGTGAAGCGTCGTCTTGGCATGGCTTTCCCTAATTATCCTATTAGAGCGGCCCTTAAGTTAAAGGGTAATGATAAGGGTGTGCCAGCCGGCACTTCGACATATCTTTTTGCTTCTATTCCACAATCCGAGGCTTATAAGAAAACCATTGAAGCCGTAAGCCGTTCTGGAGCGCCGATTGTTGGGCTGTATCTTCTTCCCATAGAGGGTACTGCGATGGTTAAGGCGCTCGCGCAGAAACAATCTAAAAAATCTAAAACGCGCTCAGTATGGACTATTTTTATAGGGCAGCACCATGGTGGCGGTTTAAGGCAGATCGTTACAAAAGGTGGGGAGTTAGCATTAACTCGGATGACGCCAATTGTTGATACGGATGTTGAGGAAAATGTTTGGGTTAAAGATATAGCTTCGGAATTACAATCGACGATGAGCTATCTTGCACGTTTTGGTTATAAACAAAAAGATGGTTTAGATATTTTTGTTATATCGAATGAAAACACACAAAATATTTTAGATGATAGTGTTGATATTCCCAGTAATTTGTATTGCTTAAACGCGGCCGAAGCGGGCGCTTTGCTCGGTATGAAAATTGGTCAGCAAGAAGATTTAAGATATGCAGACGCTCTTTATGCGACGTTTATTGGAAAACAGCGCAAATTTGTTTTGCCTATGCAAAACAGATCCATGGAAAAAATTACAAAACCAAGGCAAATAGCTAGTTTGGTTATGGTGGCTCTTGTCGCTAGCGTAGCCTATTTTAGCTATGATGCATTTCGTGCATGGAATGATTATGCTTTAAAATCAGATGAACTTCAGGGCTTAATACAGCGAAGAGATTCTTTGCAGCAGGAATATAAAGATCTACTGCAGGAGAAAAGTATGGGAGGTGCCTACGACTTTTTCTTGGTGAACAACACAATTGAGGTTTATAACAAACTGACTGTAAATGAAGATGATCCTTTGCTTATTATGCGAGCTTTGGGAAAGCATTTAGGTCCAAATTTAAGAGCAGAAAAAGTAGATATAAAAAGCGTTGATGCGCCTTTAAGTAATCCATTTGATGATGGTTATGGAGAGGAAGAGGGAGAACAAGACAAAGTTAAAGATACATTGTTAGAGGCAAGGGTCACTTTATCTTTTAGTAGTAGTGTAGAGACTGAAGTTGCAGTGAATAAAGTAACGGATATCGCGGCACAGCTCAAAGCAGAGCTGGTTGATTTTGATGTTATAATTGATAGGCAGGTTGGCGGTGTTAGTTATTCTGAAGCTTTTGCGGAAGAGCTAGGCGGGACTCAAGAAAACCAAAATGAGAATAAAACGGCGATTATTGTTATGAAAGAGCGTCCAGTAAAACAGATAGAACAAAATACGGAGGAATTTTAATGTTACAGATTCTTGGTATTAAAAAGACGCTTTTCTTGCTTATTCTTTTTTCAATTTCAGCATTAGCCTTTTCGTATAAGTTTTTTTACTTGGTTCCACGTGTTTCGAGCATTGAAAGTGAGGCGTCATTAAATCAATCGGACGTATTTGAAAGCGGACAAAAAATATCTGATCTTGTTGATAATCATGAGCGTTTTGTAGAACAAAAAAACAGATATGATTTCATTAAAAACGTGAATTTTTTTAATGATCAGAACCGTTTGGAAGTAAGAAAACTTATTGCTGAAGCTATAAATAGCAGTAAAGTTGTTTCAGCTAAGTATAATATTGGCGCTTTAAAGGTTGAGCGTAATTCTTCTGCTAAAGAGGTTGACCATAAGTTGCTCAAGACTGATATAACATTTGATGTTGGTGCTATTGATGATGCGGATATTTATAATTTTATATTGTTGTTAAATCATGGGTTTCCAGGTGTCCTTGTGATTGAAGAAGTGGGTATCACTCGTACGAAAGAGTTGACACAGCCGATCTTGAAGCAAATTGGTACAGGCGTTCCAGTGTCTCTTGTTGAAGCTAAAATAAAAATAGTTTGGTGGACCATGGTGCAAAAAGATGCTGTGGAAGCTACAGCTTCTTTAATGGAGGCCTTCTAATGTTTTTTTTAAGGCGTGAAATACTCGTTCTTTTATTTGTGAGCTTCTTTGTGGCGAGTTCTGTCCTTGCTCAGGAAACTGCCCCCGCCATATCTCCAGAGCTGCAATCAATATTTAAAACAATTAATAAGGGGTTGGGCGATCCTGAAGGGTTGTTAAAAACGGAAACAGAGGAAAAAACTACTCAAGATATTAGCTCTCCTTTATTGGTAGAAGAAATGATGAGTAGGGTTGTTTTAAGAGAACCTGAAGTTTTCCCTGCTGAAATAGAATCTACTTTTTTTACATTTAATGAACTGCAATTGATAAGGCAGGCTCGTAAAGGTTCAATGTTTAATTCAGAGAGTAAGGCTGATGGCGTGATTATGCCTGAAGATGAAAATGTATTAAGCCTTGATTTTATTGAGCAAGGTGTAAGAACTCTTAGTTTAGGGGGGATTATATATCTTTCAAATACGGATTGGACGATATGGATTAATGGTAAAGAATTAAATCCTGACACTGTACCGTCGGCTGTTTTGGACATAAGAGTCCGTAAGGAATATGTTGAACTTGAGTGGTTTGATGCTTTCACTAATCAAATTTTTCCTTTACGAATCCGCCCTAATCAAACATTTAATTTAGATGCTCGTCTTTTTCTTCCAGGTTAATTATGAGCGATTCCAATACATTGATATCTGTTAAGAATTTATCGGCAGGCTATGATAATAAAAAGCCTGTGTTTAAAGACCTTACTTTTAATATCCATGAAAATGAGGTGTTTGGTCTTATCGGCCTGAATGGTATTGGTAAGACAACGCTACTTAAAACTATATTAGGGCTGAGAGAACCTTTTTCTGGAACAATGACTGTTGAAGGGGAAAAGGGGAAAAAATCTAATATTTCATACCTTCCTGAACGTTTTGATCCACCATGGTTTTTGTCAGGTTATGAGTTTATTAAATTTAGCTTGAGTCTTTATAAGAAAACAATTTCATATGAGGAGGTTGCTGATGTTGCAAAGCAGGTTTCTTTAAATCCAGATTTTCTAAAGAAAAAGGTACAATCTTACTCTAAAGGTATGAGACAAAAATTAGGACTTCTCGCCACGGTCTTAACAAAGTGCCCTTTACTGATTTTGGATGAGCCGATGAGTGGTCTAGATCCTAAAGCGCGCTTTGAAATTAAGTCCATTATTCTTGAAGCAAAAAAAGAAAGGCGTTCTGTTTTTATGAGTTCTCATATTCTAAGCGATATGGCAGAGCTTTGTGATCGGGTGGCAATATTGCATGATGGGCGGTTTGTTTTTGTAGGAACGCCAAAAGAAATGAGTGAGGCAGGGGGGAGCAAAAACATGGAGGAATCTTTTCTTCACCTTATTGAGCCAGATAAGCAAGCTGCTTAATTGAATTGCTAGATAAAGTAGTTTTGTAAAATTATATATTCGGTCTATACTTGAACTATTAAGAATCAGAGAAAACATATGCATAGAAATAAGCCTTCCATTTCCGCCTTGATAATAGCTCTTTTTGCCCCTTTTGCGATGGCCGTGCCGTCTTTTGCGCAAGACAATTCTGTTGAAATTATGTCCGCCCAAGAGATTGAGCAAAGTTTAGAAGGGGTTGTAGACGCTACTTTATCAAATAATGCTGATAGTGATGGCGGAATGCTTCCTATGCCACAAGCAACGCAAACAGATATGATTCCTGAGGTGGATGTGATATTTCAGGAGCAGCCACAGCCACAAGAGGCACTGAATGCGCCTGTTGATTATAAAGCTGATGACATTCTAAAAGATAGCTCCAAGCAGTTAACTGGAGCGGAAGGCGTGTATTTTGACTCTTTATCACAAGATATAGGACTTCAAGAGAGCGCTGCTCCACGCCGCATTGATCCACGGTATGAGCCTGCGTCTAGTTATATTGTTGTTAAAAAAGGTGCAGAGGCAAATACACATCAGGCGATGCTTGTTTCTGCAAATCGAGCTTTAAGTTTAGGACGCTATTCTTCAGCGTTGGAATTATTTGAAAAGCTTTATAGCAAGAATAAGAAGGATCGTAATGTTTTGATGGGGCTTGCTGTCGCTCAACAAAATAATGGTTTTGCTGAATCTGCCGTAGCAACGTATGAAGAGCTTTTAGAGATAGATCCAGATAATGTTGATGCTAATATCAATATGTTGGGTCTTATCAAAAGACAATATCCGTCAATAGCCTATAGAAGGCTTGTTGATTTGTGGGAGAAAAACCCGCGTAATGCAGGTTTAGCGGCTCAAATCGGTTTAGCAAGCGCTGAACTTGGTAATAGTGATGATGCTATTCATTATCTTGGTCTTGCAGCGAGTTTAGAGCCACGTAATGCTGGACATTATTATAATATGGCTGTGATTGTCGATCGCGCTGGTGCACAAAAGCAGGCGATTGACTACTATGAGAAAGCTTTAGAGCTTGATGCAACTTTTGGCGGCTCTAGAACGGTTCCGCGTGATAGCATTTATGATCGTCTATCCAAACTAAGACGTCTGTAATAAATAATCATTTTGTTTTATTTCGAACTTTTTCTTTTTGGTTTCCTAGGTCTTGTCTTGGGAAGCTTTTGTACGGCTATTTATTATAGAGAGAGTATTGGGCAACCTTGGTGGTCTTTAAGTAAGCAAGATAAATATTATAAATCTCTATGCCCTTCATGTGAGCATATGCTTGGTTTTAAAGATTTAATGCCTGTTTTTTCCTATTTAATACAAAAAGGAAAGTGCCGTTATTGCGGGGCTCCTATTGCGCGCCGTTATTTCTTAATTGAGCTATTTTGCCTATTTCTTTCTATTGTTGTTTATTTTGTGATGGGGATGAAGGTAATCTCATTTTTCTTTGTTTTTTCTATCCCTTTTGGGGTCAGTTACATACTTTTAGGGGTTTTAAAAGCAATATTCCCCTCAAAACTTTTGCTGATTTCGGGGGGCTTGCTGTTAATAGGCGTTGTTTTACAAGTAACCCTACTATAACCAATTGTTTTTAAATGATGTTTTTTTGATTTTCTAGATATTGACCAATTCTATTATATAGCTCAAACTATTTGTGTTTCTTTACTTTTCCTTTGCTTTTTTAAGGTACAAATTAGAGTGAGTATTTCTTTTATTTTTATGAATATTTTAAAATAACTTCAGGGGATTTATCGTGGACTTAACACAGTTACTGGCTTTTACAATACAAAATGACGCTTCGGACTTACATTTAAGCGCGAATAGCCCGCCAATTATTCGTGTTTCTGGTACTTTGAAGAGTATTAAGTCCGATCCTTTGAGCAGTGATGATATTCGCTCCATGCTTTATTCTGTGATGACAGAGGAGCAGCGTGCAGAGTATGAACGTGATTTAGAACTGGATATTGCTATTTCTTTTGGAGATAAGGCGCGTTTTCGTGTGAATGCGTTTAATACAAGAAACGGTTCAGCGGCAGTATTTCGTATTATTCCATCAGAAATTCCAACAATGGAGGATTTAAAACTTCCTCCCGCTATTCGTAAACTTGCAGATCTTCATAAAGGGATTGTTCTTATTACGGGGGCGACGGGTAGTGGTAAATCGACAACTCTTGCCGCAATGATTAATCATATCAATCATACACAAAATAAGCATATTTTGACAATTGAAGATCCCGTGGAGTTTTTTCACAGTTCTAATAAAAGCCTGATTAGTCACCGTGAGGTAGGGCAAGACACGCATTCTTTTGCTAAAGCTCTTAAGGGAGCTCTGCGTGAAGATCCTGATGTTATTTTGGTTGGGGAGATGCGTGATTATGAAACAATTTCCCTTGCTTTGACTGCTGCGGAAACAGGGCACCTTGTTTTTGGAACATTGCACTCTAGTACAGCACCAAAAACAGTGGACAGAATTATTGATGTGTTTCCTGCGGCAGATAAGGAGATGGCGCGATCAATGCTTGCTAGTTCTTTACAAGGCGTTGTGGCGCAGCAACTTTTAAAGCGCCAAGAGGGAGGTCGTGTTGGTGCCTTTGAAATTCTTATTGGTACGAATGCGGTAAAAAACCTTGTTCGTGAAAACCAGATTCCACAAGTTTATTCAATGATGCAGACAGGATCGCGGTATGGAATGATTACCATGGAAGAGGCAGTTAACAACCTTCTTCAGCAAGGTACTATTACGCAAGAAGAAGCAATGAAAGCGCTTGCCAAGGCTGATGATGAGGGGCTTGGCTCTGCCCCTGTAGATGAAGCCAGTGCAGAAAAATCAGTTAAATCTTTAGCGGATCCAAAGGCTGCTTCGCTTGATGCGAGCGGAAAAGAAATATCCGATGAAGATGATGAAGGGTACTCTTTCTAATGAACGCTCCTATTGCTTTTACATATTTAACCAAGATGAATGATTTAAATGCGAGTGATTTGTATTTAACGGTAGGGCATGCGCCGGTTGTTCGTGTTGATGATGAGCTTCAAGATATTGGTTTAGAGCCATTAGAATCCGAACAGATTTATGAAATAATACATAGTATTTTGACGGCGAAACAACGCCGTGAATTTGAGCTGAACTGGGAGCTTAATACGTCGTTGGATATGGGTGAGCATGGGCGATATCGTATTAATATTATGAAGCAACGTCAGTGTCCTGGGCTTGTTATTCGCCGTATTGTTTCTAAAATACCAGCCATCAAAGATCTACAGCTACCCGTGATTTTAGAAAATCTGTCTTTGCAAAAACGTGGCTTGATTTTATTGACTGGAATGACAGGATCAGGAAAATCGACAACATTAGCTTCTATGGTTAATCACCGTAATGAAAGGATGACAGGGCATATTTTAACAATTGAAGATCCTATTGAGTATTATCATAACCATATTCAAAGTGTTGTGACACAACGTGAAGTTGGTGTTGATACGGAAAGTTATAATGTTGCTCTGAAGAATTCCTTACGGCAACGTCCAGATGTTATTTTGATTGGTGAAATTAGGGATAAGGAAGTGATGGAGCAGGCGTTAATGATTGCTGAAACGGGGCATTTATGTCTTGCGACGCTTCATACAAATAATGCTTATCAGGCTATTGAACGTATTGTTAATTTTTTTCCAGAAGAACAGCATCCGCAGGTTCGCCTTAATCTTTCTATGAACTTGAAAGCAATCGTTTCGCAAAGATTGCTACCCAGCGTAGAAGGAGGGCTAGTACCAGCTTTGGAGGTTATGATTAACGAGGCTCTTGTTCGAGAGTTGATCGTCGAAGGGAAATACGAGAAAATCACTGATGTGATGGAGCAAAATAACAGAATAGGCATGCAAACCTTTGATCAATCC
>PANS01000054.1 GCA_002708415.1 Micavibrio sp.
AATCGCTTCATATTTAAATTTTATTCACTTATAAATGTTGGCGACTCCGGCAGGACTCGAACCTGCAACCCTCTGCTTAGAAGGCAGATGCTCTATCCAGTTGAGCTACGGGACCGCAAAACATCTATAGTTATTTATAGCATCTATTCATTAACAGTTTATTTGTAAGGAATATAGAGAAAATTATCGAATATTTACCATTTAAAAATGCGCCGTGCAAAAAGGATCAACAAAGCGCCCACCACACTTACAGGAAGAAAATGGTACATGAAAGCGTGTCCCATATCATCCATTGAACAAGTTAAACGAAGCCCCAACCAAGCAATGCCTGCCACAGACAAAATATTCATAAATGTCATCCAAATTGGATGGGTTGTTTTGCCCCGAAGCGAAAGCAGGATAATGAACACCAAAGGAAACGCTTCCATGAATAAACCATTATTCATGCAATCAACCCAGTGTAAATGGGGCATTTCCACGCCTTCCGTATACCCTTTGATTATATTCCACAGTAAAAAAACACTAAATAATGTCGTCGGAACAGCACGAAACCATTCTTTACCACGCATATCAGGAACAGAAAGTAAGCTGGCGCAAATAGCAGCCGTTGTAGAAAATAATATTCCCAATGCTGCTTCAAATAAAAATATAGTGTTATGAGCCTGATATGCCAAGTCATGGCGTAAACCAACAACAAAAATAACAATAGAAAAATAAACAATGGAAACAGATATCCATAAAACAAAGTGTTTATAAGGACACCAAATCTTTTGCGTCGGCGCCAAACCATCACATAGGTCGTTAATCAAGTTATCAATATCAGGCGTATTCTTATCTTTACTCACCAAGAGCTCCTTTTAATCTTTTAGTTGTCCTATGCGCCGATACTTTTACCGCAGAGACATTCATGTCCATTTTATTAGCCACCTCTTCGGCCGTATAGCCTTCTATTTTTATCAATTTAAAGATTGTGCGCTGTTTTTCAGGAATCTCAGCCAAAGCACCCTCTATATCCCTTAATTCGCCAGCATAGGTATCATTCGTTACATTTTGGGAAATATAATCAGGGTTATCCAATGACGTTTTTTGATCATCCCTTTTTGAATAATATTTTCTTAAATAGTCTGTCCGTCTAAAATTGATAATCGCAGACAGCCAGGGTCTAAAAGGTTTATCTGGATTATACGTATTTAAAGATTTATGAACCGAAATAAGGACTTCTTGCGTAATATCATCCGCAGCATCGGCATTCGCCAAAGATGGCATCAGGATGTTCCTAATATAAGGCAATATATCGGAAAGTAATTGCCTATAGGCTTTCTTATCGCCACTTTGCGCTGCTTTAGCCAACAACGACCATTCATCGATAGGGCTTGTATTTTTTGCCATGCGCCACTATTTCAAGCTTTAGAGGGAAAGTAAATGGTCGGAGTGGAGAGATTCGAACTCCCGACATCCTGCTCCCAAAGCAGGCGCGCTACCAGGCTGCGCTACACTCCGACACTGGTGGATAGGTTTTTAACCTAAGATTAGTAATAGGGCAAGCCCGATTCAACGTTATAAGTTAAAAAATTGATGTTTTATTGTATCGCCAGGCTTAATGCCGAGCTTTTTACTTAAACCACCATTGATTTCAAGAACTGCCCCAACATTTCCCTGCGATGGAAGTGGTGTCTCATCTTTAGGAATGGCATTTTCATGAATATGATGAATGGTTCCATCAAGCTTTACAAAGATTAAATCAAGCGGAATAAGCGTATTTTTCATCCAGAACGAACGGGGCTGTTCTGCACCAAAATAAAACAACATACCAGCATTTTCTGCTAAAGTTGTACGATGCATAAGCCCCTTAGACTGCTCGGCGGGCGTTAAAGCAAGCTCAACAGCAAAATCATAAACCTTACCGCTTTGTGTGCTAATTTGAAGCGCATAAGCTCCTTCGCCAACATTAACAGTTTTCTTCTCCCCATCGCACGCGGCTAAGGGAAAAAGAAGAAAAGTAAAAAGTGCTATATATTTAATCGTCCAGGGAAATATACAAACTTCACATAGACATGTGCAATAGCAATTGTTGCCAACATCATTGGAAATGCTAATTTAAGAAATTTTACAAAGGAAATACGATGTCCTGCTTTTTCAGCAAAACTTGCAACCATCACGTTCGCACTTGCAGCAATAATAGAGCCATTTCCGCCCAAACACGCACCCAGAGCCAAACTCCACCATAGTGGTTTAATAGCTTCAGCGCCACCAAAACTCGGCGCTGTTGATTCAATCAAAGGAATCATTGTTGCAACAAAAGGAATATTATCAACAATGGCAGAGAAAACCGCCGATGCCCATAAAATAACAAAGCCAGTATACGCCAAATCACCACCAGTAAGCTCAAGAAGCTTTGTGCCCAGAAGCGATAATAACCCTGTATGTTCGACACCATAAACAAGCATAAACAAGCCCATGAAGAAGAAGATAGTCTCCCACTCTACTTCACCAAGCGCCTGATGCACTTTATGTGTTTGTGTTTCTGCATCAAATTTATAGATATTTAAAAGCATCAACAAAGCCGCACCAGTAAGTGCTGTTGTTCCAGGCTCAATCCCTTGACCATGCCCAACAACAAAACCAAAAATAACCAATAAAAGAACAAATAATGACTTCATCAGTAATGGCTTATCAGTCAACGCTTCTTCTGGCTTATAATGGAGTAAGTGCGCTCTGGCTTTAAGAGATGTAGTCAGCTTTCTTCCCCAAACAAGATCAAAGAACACAATCATAACAACCATAATAATTGCAGCTGCTGGCGCTGTGTTATAAACAAAGTCCATAAAACTAAAGCCCACAGCAGAACCAATAAGAATATTAGGTGGATCCCCGATCAATGTAGCCATACCGCCAATATTCGAAGCAAAAATCTGCGCTACCAAGAATATGTAAGGATTGAGCTTAAGCTGTTCCGTCAAAAGCAGCGTAATCGGAACAATCAACATAACCGTTGTTACATTATCTAATAGGGCTGAAAAAACCGCTGTAATAATCGATAAAACAATTAACAGAGCCCGCGGATTACCACGAACCGATTTAGCCGCTAAAATTGCAACATATTGGAATACGCCAGAATCTTTCATAATTCCAACGATGACCATCATCCCGATCAAAAGAAATATTGTATTAAAATCGATCCCTTCAACAGCAAGTTCTTGATTTAAAACGCCCAAGAAAATCATCAATCCCGCGCCAAGAAGCGCAATCACCGCTCGATTGATTTTCTCTGAAATAATAAACACATAGGCCAGAACCAAAACAACCGATGATACGATCATACCATCCCAACCAAACACAACTTCAGGAGCGTGGTGTGCTACACCTTGCCCTGCTTCTACAACGGCTTCTACGGCCTCTTTTGGAGATGACATTAATTTAACCCTCTATTTTTATTCTTATTACTTTATTCTTACTGTTATTTTGTTCTTCTTGCCTTATTCGCTTTGCGCATCCATCTCATTCATGAGACTTTCTAATTCATTAAGAAGCGTTTGGCGTGAAATCATACCAACAAAATCACCTGTTTTAGGATCAACGATAGAAATAGGACTGCCATGAAGTGCCATAATACGAACAGCCTCCCATGTTGATGTATCTGCCTCTAAGACCATTGGATTCTTATCCATCACATCTTCCACTTTCAACGGAAGCGTCTTTTTTAATCTTTTAGCAATTCCTGGCGCCGCGCCCATTAAAAAATCAAGACGTTGAACACCATCTTCCATTGTTACAGAAGCAGGAAGAAGTTTAAGAAGAACGTGACGCAAACCAAATAGGCCTAAAAGCTTGCCGTTCTCATCAACGACGGGCAGGCTTCTAATGTCTTCTCTTTTAAAAGTGTCCATCGCCTCTTTTACAGTTTGCTCAGGCTTGATAGTTAGAATGTTTTGGATCATTGCATCGCTACATGGTGCCATGTGACTCGCTCCTTTGTTTAAAAATTTGCCCGCACTATACGCCTGTAAATTGGGGATGCAACATAAATTTGAAATTAAATTACGTTACGCTAAAAAATTAATATCTTAAGAATTCTGCGGGTTAAACAGGACTATTTTAGTCACTTAATCCTGCGCTATGCATGCGCGCATAGATATCATCATTAGCGATGAGTTTTTCATGACTGCCCTGCTCGGCAACCTGACCTTCGTTCATTACAATAATTTGATCTGCCTGCTGCACGGTAGAAAGTCGGTGCGCGATAACAAGGGTCGTACGCCCCTTTTGCAGAACTGAAAGTGTTTCTTGAATGGCGCGCTCCGACTCATTATCAAGAGCAGACGTTGCCTCATCTAATAGCAAAATCGGTGCATCACGAAGCATCGCGCGCGCAATAGAGATGCGCTGTCTTTGCCCACCAGAAAGCTTTACACCGTCTTCACCAAGGCGCGTATCATAACTATGCGGAAGCTCGCGAATAAAAGCATCCGCTTCGGCATCAATCGCCGCTTTTATAATTTCATCCTTATAGGCCCCTTCACGACCATAACCAATATTGGCCCAAACCGTATCATCAAAAATAGTGATATCTTGAGAAACAAGAGCGATGTTTTTACGCAAAGAAGCCAACGTGAAGTCTTTAATATTATGATCGCCAATCACAACTTCACCACTATTCGCATCAAAGAAGCGCGGAATAAGGTTCATAATTGTTGTTTTGCCGCTCCCAGAGCGCCCAACAAGAGCTGTCACTTTCCCAGCAGGAATTTCTATCGACACATTATTAAGCGCCTTCTTCTTATCGTCACTTTCATAAGCAAAGCTGACATTCTTTAACTCAATCTTTGGCTGCGTTACTTCAATATCTTGTGCATTGTCAGAATTAGCAACTTCAGGATTTTGATCAAGCATATCAAAAACACGCTCTGTCGCACCAAGTCCCATCTGCAACGTATTATTTAGTCGCGCAAGCTTTTTCATTGGCTCATAAGACATACTGAAAGCTGTAATAAAGGAAAGAAGTTCGCCAGCTGTTGTTTCTCCTGCGGCCACTTGAAATCCGCCATAAACAATAATGCCAAAGACAACAAAGCCAACAAGCGTTTCATTAAACGGCCCTGATAGACTGGCCGTACGGACAGCTTTTATTAAAAGCCTTTTCACACCCTCAATGGATTTTCCAGCCATTTGGCGCTCATGATCTTCCATGCCATACGCCTTCACAAGACGAATTCCTTGAAAAATTTGCGATAGCCTATCCGATAAACTCGCTTGCCCTTCTTGAATGTCGCCAGACATACGACGCAGCTTTTTACCTATTTTTGCTACAAAAACTGCTGCTAAAGGAAAGATCGTTAACGTTGCAAGTGCCAAAACCCAATCTTGGTAAAACATCACACCCACAAGTAAAACAAGCGTTATCAAGCTTTTGCCTATTCCTGTCAGACAGCTTGTTACAGCCGTTCTTAAGGCATTCACATCATTGACCACCCTTGATATCAGTTGACCACTGGGGTTTTGATGAAAGAATTTTAAATCTAAATCCAAAAACTTACCGAACATCTGATTTTGAATATTGGCCACAATAGATTGGCCTATCTTATTCATCAAAATAGTTTCTAAATATCCTGCGCCGCCACGAACAACAAAAATAATAAAAATGCCAAAGCCGAGCCCCCAAACAGCAGCCTTATCCCCTGCAACTAGAACTTTGTCCATAACAGGTTCAATAATAGTCGCAAAAGCCGCCGTCATAGAGGCCGCAATAAGCATAAAGAAAATAGCAAGAACCAGTTGGCCTGCATAAGGAGCCAAATACTCCCTAACCAATCGCTTTACCATAACCATAGTGTTATTCTTTGACGTATTGATAAGAGTATCCTTGCTATCCAAGCTTTTCGCCTTTTAAATTGCTGTAATGGTTGTAAGTTACCTAGAAAAAGATCAAGAATCAAACACCAAACGATAACTATGAGTTATCGCGGTTGTTTGCGCTTTTTATGTTTACGGTCTGGAAGAACATTGCCCCACGCCATTTCATCAACGAGATAGTTTGGCATAACATTTCCATATTGTTGTATAAGGTTTTTCAACGTATTATCAACTTCCTTAGGATTTTGGCAGTGCATAAAGTTTGCTGCGTGAAGGCCTGACTTAAATAGACATGTATCAATATTAAGCGCATGAGCGCCAACAATGTCATGCGCCATCGTGTCACCCATCATTACCGTGTGCGCAGGGAATATTTCTTCTTCGCGCAAGAGCTCAATACAATATTTAAAAATCGCAGGATGCGGCTTACCGATATTGTAAACAATTCCTCCAGAATCTTGGTAACGGCGCGCAATAAGGCTTGGCCCCGTCAGAAAATTTGTTCCAATCAAGCTTTGGCTGTCCGGTGCCGCGCAAACCGCTTTTAAACGCAACTGAATAGCGCGGCGAATAATAGGTTCATAACTTTCTAACGTTTTACGCGGATAGTCCATACCCAGCATTAAAACAAATTGAGCATTTTCAATGTCATCAACAAATTCAACACTGGAATCTTCTAAAAATCTCTCCTGTCCAGGACGGCCAATAACATAACACTGATCTCCCAACCCCTCAAAAAGGCTTCCTTTTTGATTACTCAACCCCTGATAAATCACCTCATAAGGCGTCACGATATGATTATAAAGACTTGGGCCGATACCCATTTTCTTAAGTTTTTCCTTGTATTCAGGCGCACGTACCGCCTCATTAGCAAGAATAATAATTTGCTTTTTACGCTTATTAAGCTCCTTTAAAGCATCAACAGTTCCATCAAAAGCATCTTCGCCATCATGAAGAACACCCCACCCATCAATGATGCAGCCCATATAGCTGTCAGAGATATCAGACAATCCTGTGCAGAATTTAGTTTTTGCCATAGCTTTAGATCGTGAATACGCCCTTTAGAATCACCTTACGAATACCTTACTCGTAAGCGACATATTATGCCCAGAGAATGTTAATCAATCAATAATATAAATCAGCATATTTCACTATTTTAGAGCCCTGCTTAAAGGACAGAAGTTTCTTTTACTTGCGTTAATGGCGCCGTATCCGCAATAACACAAAGCAATCTATACAGCTTACCAACATCGCTTGTGCTAAACGTTGTGGCAAGCAAGGCTCCATTATCAACCTTAATAGACTGATCAATCATGTCTTCATACTGGTTAATAAAGCTTTTAATATAGTTACGGAATTCAGGATCTTTGATAAATTTTTGCTGATAGTCATCCACCGGCAACTCATCTTCGATAGAAACCAAATAAGACGTAAATATACCTATATCGCCGTTGTTATAGGCCTTCCACATACGTTCATGGATACCACCATCAATCGCACGGGTTAAATCTACTGCCAAAGAATGGAGGCTCTCCATGACAAATTTAGCGGCGCCCATAAAGACTTCCTGACGCATTTGCTGTTGAGTTTCCTGAAGCTTTTTCACATTTTCAGACGTCACAGCAGCGGTCTTATGCATGCTTTCAGAGCGTTTAGCAAAGATTGATGACGCCTGCTCCACTGCAACCGATGCATCTTTTGAAATGCTTGTTAGTTGTTTTGCTTTATCAGAGAATTTATTAGCGCTTTGATCGATACTATCTTGAACCCCCTCAACCATGCCACCAATTTGCACTAGAGTTTCGGCTAATGACCCCAAGGAGTCACTCATTGTATCAACAGAGTGACGAGATAAATGCTCAACCTTTGCTGCCTGTGATTTCAATTTTTGATCCAATAGAACACTATTTTTCTCAATTTCAGTTGATACCGCTTTCAAGCTATCCTTTACGTCTTGCGACTGCGATAACAACGCAGGTAAGCGATCATTAAAGGCCTGATCAACATCGGAAAGATCATTTAAGATAATATCTGCCTGCTTTCTAGCCTCCTCTTGCTTATTATAAAGGGCACCTTCTAACTGCCCCAAATCTTCTTCAGCTTGCTTGGCAACCTTGGTTAAAAGACCGGACTGTTTCATAAGAATGTCTTGAGCAACCCCAAGCTTACCCAAAGCTTTACTTGCATCACTCGCCTGCACATCAATCATATTAGACGCCTCTTTCAGGCTTACGACCTTACCCTCAAGATTCGCCATAAACTGCTCCTGATTGCTCGTATCTTCTAGGAGCAATTCACGCGTAAGCTCAAGCGTTTTACCGACAGCACCTTCAATAGAATTCGTACTCACAGCATGCTCTTGTAATAGACTTTCCAGTAATTCTTGATCGGCTTTGAATTTTTCAACTGTAGAATTCAAGCGCACACGCTCACGCTCCATGCCTTGATCTAAACCACTCATCATTGATTTAGCATCAACAACAGACGCACTAAGGCGTGCATATGTTTTCTTAAAGTCCTGATGAATGTTTTCATGACGCTCAAATAGAGCGTCTTCTGCACGGCGAATATCGTCTTTAGCCACTTCAACACTCTTCGTTAAGGCATCACTGCGCTCTTCAAGTTTTGTTGCAATATCATCCTGTTTAATCGCAATGGCATCCACAATAATGTCAACATTAGAGGCAAGACTTCTACTCGTTTCTTCAAAACGCTCAAACAAGGCTTCTTGCATTTGTGACACTTTAGCCTGCGCCTTATCAACGGCCACCTCCACAGCGCTCGTTGCTTTATCAAGCGTTTCGGCAACACTCCTTTGCTTCACACCAAGGACATCAATAGCTACATCAATACTTTGCGCTGCCGTGCGAGCATGTTTATCGAGCCTTCCTGCAATATCATCCTGTTTAGAAATCAACGAGTCAGCAGCTTGATCGATTGCGGCGCCAACATCATTAACATGTTTATTAAGAGCTTGAGAGATATCACCGTGCTTATCAGCAAGCACTTCTGCAGCCTGATCAATCCCATCACTAATTTTTTCAGCCGTGTTTTCAAGACTTTGAGCAATCGCGTACTCGCGAACTTTCAAGTTCTGTGTCGCCGTATCAATTTTATCTTCCAATGCATTTTGTGCAGCATCTAACTCACGTACAATGTTCTGTGTCTGCCCTTTGAAGGTATTACCGACATTTGATGTTTTCTCCTGTGCCATTTCAGCAATGGTAGATAGTTCAATAATACGATCTTGCAGCTCTTCAGAAAGAACCTCCTGCTGCTTGGCATTCTGCTCCATAGTCTGTTGCATAATACCCATCGTTTTCTGAGATACACCCTCAAGATCCTGCAAGCTAATCATCTGACTTTCAAGCAGGTCTGAAAGACGTTTTGTATCTGACGCAAATAAATCCGTTGTTAAAGTAAGCTCTTTTTGATTTTCATTCACACTCACATTCAAAGCACCAAGACGATCTTCCATCTTACTTGCCTGATCATCAATGCTTGCAACAGTCTTTGAAATTTCAGTATGCGCTGTTTTTGTTTCTTTCTGTGCACGACTTGTCGCTTGTGAAATTTGCTCTGCGCCGTGTTGCATCCGCGCTTCAATATCTGATACGCGTTCTAAAATCTTAAGCGTTGTTTCATCCCACGCTTCTGCACCACTTAAACTTTTCAGTTCAATATTATTGGTACGTGCTTCTATTTCTTCGGTCAAAGCGAGCAACTTCTTTGATCTCTCAGTTAAGCTCTGCGCTAAGCTATCAAAATGACGTTGGCTTTGGCCGCCCATTTTTTCCAATGCTGCTACATCTTCTTTTAACCCTGTGCGCGCTTTATGAATAGAGCCCAGCATCGTTTTAGAAAACAATGATAATTCAGCAGCTTGCTCACAAAGCCCCTGCATGTCCTTTTGCAAAACTTGACGCGCTTCTTCTGATGGGAAGAGCATGTTTTGCATCTCAATACGTAAACCTTCCGTATATCTGTTGATTTCTGTACCACGTTGAAAGAGGTGAAGAATAAACCAAAGAAAAGCTATTGGCGCCAAGATCCCTGCTAAGAAGCCGCCCATAATATGCGGTTGCAACGAACTCATTTCTTCCCAGCCAATATATTCATTCACGTAGCCAGCGACAACGCCTCCCCAAACAACAGTCAGTAGTAAGCCGATAAAATTCGTCACGCCAGAGAGATATTTTTTACTTTTGGGAAGTGTCGATTTTTCGTTTAAGAACAACGCATTCGCAGACATATCCGCAGTGTTATCCTCATAATTATCCCCATATAAACGAGAAGCTCTTAACGCGCTTTCACTACGCATAGTCGAAGATTTGGATGCGTCCAAGTCAACACGCAACTGCGTGCTCTCAATACCGTTATCGACAATAAACTCTTTTGCGGAGGCTTTCTTATCTGATGCACTTTGAGAGCCCGCACGCTTAAGTTTACCCTTCGTCTCATCGACATTCTTAGACGTTAGCAATATTTCATGCTTAGTTTTATCAACATTCTTTTGTGATTTTTTTTGTGCGTGAAAAGGCTCTTTTGCAGGCATTATTATACTTCCCTCAGACAGATTTTTTAATTTTCGAAGAAAGTTAGATAAACCAGTTTTTATGCACAGGATCAATCGCCGTGCGAATCATCTTTTCCACATCTCCACAGCCCCGCTATAAAGTCGAGCTATAGCAACACTTTTGAATGTGTAAGCCTGTGGAAAAGAATTTACGCTAAATGCATAAAATCATTTTATTTCAATACTCTTCACATATTCCTTTAAGTCCCGTTTCAGTTCGGGAGCAAGAAGATAAAGAGCCATAATATTCGGAATTGCCATGGCAAATAATATAGCATCAGAAAAGCCAATAATATTATCAAGTGCAGAGGATGCGCCAATCACCACACAAAGGCAAAAAAAGATTTTATAGCCCATTTCGATAGCAGGCTTACTTCCCGTTAGATAGGTAAGACTTTTAAGGCCATAGTAGAACCATGCAATCATTGTTGAATAAGCAAATAAGAACACTGTTAAAGCCAAAACATAAGGGAACCATGGGATGGAGCTTTCAAAGGCGCGTGAAGTCAAGCTAACGCCCTCCATGCCTGCACCGCCTTCATATGCGCCCGTTATAACGATAACAAGAGCAGTCACCATACAAATCACAATCGTATCAATAAATGGACCAAGCATACCAACAAAACCTTGAGATATAGGCTTATCTGTTTGTGCGGCGGCATGAACAATGGCTGCGGAACCAATACCTGCCTCATTAGAAAACGCCGCACGCTGCACACCGATTAACAACGCGCCGAGGATTGCCCCAAAGCCTGCTTCTGGTGTCAGAGCCATTTGAACAATCATCACAAGGCTTGGGATAAGATTGTGAATATTCATGATAATCACAACAATACCAGCCAGTAAGTAGAGCCCGCCCATAAAAGGTACAATACGAGAAGCGACAGCAGCAATGGACTTCAATCCACCAATAATGACAGCCCCGACAAGAACAGAGAGCAATAATCCAACCATCCAGCCTTTGTCAGAAAAGTAACTTGCCTCGCCGCCACTTACATTGACGAGTTGCTGAAATGCTTGATTAGCCTGAAACATATTTCCCGCACCGATTGCCCCGCCAATACAGAAAATAGCAAACAAAACAGCCAAAACACTGCCCAACCTTTTCATTTTTATTTTCTCAAAAGCCGCCTTGATATAATACATAGGCCCGCCAGAAATAATTTCTGGGCGCTCTGGATCAGGATGAATACGATATTTTACACCTAATGCTGCTTCAGCAAATTTTGCGCTCATCCCAAAAAGACCCATTATCACCAACCAAAACACCGCGCCTGGGCCACCCGCAGAAACAGCCACCGCCACACCTGCGATATTTCCCAATCCAACTGTTCCAGACAAAGATGTCGTTAAGGCCTGAAAACGATTGATTTGTCCATCTTCTCCTTTTTTATCATATTTACCACGAAGCACATTAATACTATGGCCAAAATAGCGTAGGTTAATGAAGCCCAAATAGACGGTCATAAAAATTGAAGCTGCGGCAAGCCAGACAAGGATCAGTTTAATGTCATAGCCTGTGACTGGCTCGGCATAAAAAATAACGGACGACACCGCATCAGAAATCGGCTTAAACGCTTCGTTTATTTGTTCATCAATCGACATGTATAGTTCCCCAATAAAGTGCAAATCACTTCAAAGAATACCTTGGATCGCCTAAAAGCCAAGATATCTCTAGTGTTTAATTCACAGGAGAACTTTTGTATTAATTACAAACTGGCTGATTAAGTGGGTGAGACGGGTGCATTGTTGATGCCCATTCTTGAAAATCTGCACGGCTCATCTTTGCAGCACGCGGAATACGTGGTGCAAAATTTGCGCAAAATACATCTGGACGCATTCTGGCGGCATCGCCCGACACTTTGTTCGCAAAGGCCGTACGCATATCGTGCATTTTACGCTCAGCATTTCCTGCTCCATTACGTTGATAATAGGAAATCAACGTTTTTTCATAGCCTGAAAACAAATCAGCATGGCGATTAGTAATTTGACGATACTGTGAATAGAAATTCTGCCAGCCTGCTGGTGTCATATGCTGGCAATTAAGACCAATCACCATAAGTTCGCTGTGGATACGAATCCCCTGCTCTGCTTCAGCTTCAGCTTTTGAATAACAGCTTTTGGCCAACGCGGGCGATATTCCCACCAGAAAAACACCTAAAAATAGAGCTAAAGTAAGATTTAAAATAAATCGCATAAGAACCTCTTTAAATTTAATATTATACAACTGGCGTTAACAGGGCCTTGCCCTCAAAATGGGCTAGAATGTTATCAATAACAAGCTGCCCCATTTTTGTTCGCGTCTCTTTTGTTGCAGAGCCTATATGGGGTAAAAGAACAACATTGTCCATCGAAATTAATTCCTCTGGAACATGGGGTTCATTTGCAAACACATCAAGGCCTGCTCCCGCTATTTTGCCGGCTTGTAACGCGCCAATTAGTGCAGGTTCATCAACAACAGAGCCACGCGCAATATTGATTAAAATACCTTTTGGCCCAAGGGCTTCAAGTACATTTATATCCACAAGATTTGCTGTCGCATCACCCCCAGGGCAAGTTAATATCATATAATCACAATCGCGCGCCATTTCGCAAATGTCTGCATAGTATTTATAGGAATAATCTTTCTTTTCACGCGGTCCATAATAAACAACGCTCATTTCAAAGGCTTCGCATCTTTTTGCAACTTTAGCGCCTATTCCGCCAAGCCCTACAATACCAACAGTTTTATGCGTTAAAGATGTGCCTAAAGGCGGATCACCGTTAAGCCATTTACCAACGCGTACGTACATGTCATCTTCAACGATACATTTTGCCGTGGCGAGCAATAAAGCCATGCCCGTATCCGCTGTTTCGGCGCTTAATACATCAGGCGTATTAGTCACGCGAATATCGCGCTCTTTTGCTGCTTCCAGATCGATATGATCAAAACCAACAGAAAACGTGGCGATAATTTCTAAATTGGGGAGTGCCTCAATAATTTTGCGTGTAATAAACTGGCCAACTGTACAGTTAATAGCCACCACATCATCTTTGTACTTTTGAATGTCACCTTCAGGGTCTTTTGATTGAAAAAGCTTTACGACATGAAAGCGTTCTTCGAGCTGTTCAACGCCCAATACGCCATTTCCATGAAAAGATAGTAAAACTGGCTTCATTGAATTCTCCTGCAAAAGCTCAAAAATACTTGATCTGCGCACCATAAACGTGGTTTAAACCGCTTGCAATTATTGATTATAAAAAAACATGACAAATAACGCGAAAAAGAAATTATTTATCAAAACATGGGGCTGCCAGATGAACTCCTATGATAGTTCGCGTATGGCGGATATCTTACGCCCACTTGGATATGGCGAAGTTGATGGCCCCGAAGACGCGGACATGATCATCTTAAACACCTGTCATATCCGTGAAAAAGCAACGGATAAAGTATTCTCCGAAATTGGGCGTTTAAAAAAGCATAAAGACAAAAAAGAAGCCGAAGGCGGTAAAATGCTTATGGCCGTTGCTGGTTGTGTTGCACAAGCCGAAGGTGATTTTATTCTTCAACGTGCCCCTGTCATTGACATGATTTTTGGCCCGCAAACCTATCATGAACTTCCAGAGATGGTTCTCAAGGCCAATGGTAATGAACGCGTCGTAAATACTGATTTCCCAGTCATATCAAAATTTGATCAAATGCCTGATGAACAACAACAAGGCGCCGCAGCATTCCTTTCTATCCAAGAAGGGTGTGATAAATTCTGTACATTCTGTGTTGTTCCTTACACACGTGGCTCAGAATACTCACGCACGCCTGAAGGTATTATTCAAGAAGCCCACCGCCTCGTTGATAATGGCGCAAAAGAAATCACGCTACTCGGTCAGAATGTGAATGCCTTCCACGGTGAAGATAAAGCGGGCAACACTTGGGGACTAGGCCGCCTGATTGAAGCAGTTGCTGAAATTGATGGTGTAAAACAAATTCGCTATACGACCTCTCATCCACGTGATGTTGATGAAGAACTTATCCGCGCGCATGGCGACGTTAAAAAGCTTATGCCTTTCTTACATCTTCCTGTTCAAAGCGGTTCGGACAAGATGTTAAAAGCGATGAACCGTAAACACGACAGGGAGTTCTTTATTGATGTGTGCAATAAACTTCGTGCGGCGCGCTCTGATCTCGTATTCTCATCTGATTTCATCGTTGGCTTTCCGGGTGAAACAGATCAAGATCATGAAGATACAATGCAGTTGATCCGTGATATCGGCTTTGCGAGCGCGTATTCTTTTAAATATTCTGCGCGTCCTGGTACACCAGCCGCCAATATGACGAATTTAGTCCGTGAAGATGTAAAACAAGCGCGTCTTGTAGAGCTTCAAAACCTCGTCGCAGAGCAATATTTAGAGTTTAATAAAAAGACTGTCGGCACTGTTCAGCCTATTCTTTTTGAACGCAAAGGCCGCCATGACGGCCAATTACAGGGCCGCACACAGTTTTATCAAGCCATTAACGTACCCGCAAATGAGCGCTTAATCGGTGAAATTGTTGATGTAACCGTGACGCAAGCCACCGCCAACGCTCTTATTGGTGAGATCAAAATGGTGAATGCCGCATAAATTATTGCAAAAAATATCACCATTTTATGTTATACTGAATGCATTCAATAATTACGTATAGGGGCAACGAAATACCAAAGGATTTTAACAAAAGCGCGTCACTAACTTTTGATGACAATACGCTTCTTCCTGTGCTTTTTGGCGAGCATAATGCTCACCTGCATCACCTCGAAGATCTTCTTCATATTCAAATAGCTAATCGCGGAAATGAAATCACCATTTCTGGCGATACAAAACCTGTGTCTATGGCAAAAAACATCCTTTCGTACCTGTGGCGCAAGACAAAAGAAGGCCGCGATATTACTATCAATGAAATTGATTCCGCCTACCGTTTCCTTGTTAACAATAAAGAGCAAAACAAAGATATGAGCAAAGAAAAAGCCCCTAAACGTACTAAAACCAAAATGCCTTTTGATGAGAAAGCGGGTATCAAAACCTATAAAAACAAACTTATTTCTCCGCGCTCCCCTAATCAGGCCGCCTATATTGATGCTATTAAGCATCATGATATGGTTTTTGGTATTGGACCAGCAGGTACGGGGAAAACCTTTTTAGCCGTAGCTTCTGCCGTGCATATGTTTCAACAAGGACATGTTGAGCGCATGATCTTTTGTCGCCCTGCCGTTGAAGCGGGTGAAAATTTAGGCTTTCTTCCTGGTGATATGCGTGAAAAAATAGATCCTTATTTACGCCCTATCATGGATGCGCTTCATGAAATGATGCCTGGGGAAACTATTAACAAAAAAATGGAAAACGGTGATATCGAAATCGCTCCTCTTGCCTATATGCGTGGTCGTACGCTTAAAAACGCCTTTGTTGTCCTTGATGAAGCGCAAAACACGACATCCATGCAAATGAAAATGTTTTTAACCCGTATGGGACAAGGCACACATATGATTATTACGGGAGATCCTTCTCAAACAGACTTACCCAATCACGTCGAAAGTGGCCTTAAAGAAGCAACGCGCATCTTAAATAACGTCGATGATATTCCATTCATTCAATTTAATGCAAAAGATGTTGTCAGGCATAAGCTCGTAACCAAAATCATCAAGGCATACGATAAACATGACGAGAGTAAAAAATAATGGGCTTCGATCCGTTGGGACAAAAAGACGAAATGCACGGTGAACCAGAAATAGATATTTCTGTGCAAGATCCTGTTTGGGGACACATTGACAATGTAGAAAACTTTGTGGAAAAAGCTGTGATAACCACGTTAAGAACTGCTCCGTGGCCACGCGAAGCCAGCGGCAAAGACGTTGAACTCAGCATCGTCCTTGCGAACGATGATCTATTACAGGTTTTTAACCGCAAATCCCGCGAAAAAGACAAGCCAACAAATGTTTTAACTTTTGCTGCCATTGACAGTGATGAACCACAACATGGGGAGCGTTTTCATTTAGGTGATGTTCTTTTATCGTTTCAAACCTTAGAAAAAGAATGTATTGAGCAAGGAAAATTTATGAATGATCATTTCTGTCATCTTTTGGTACACGGGACCCTCCATATTTTAGGATATGATCACATCGAAGAAGATGATGCCAACACAATGGAAACTCTAGAAATTCGAATTTTAGAAAAATTAGGG
>PANS01000055.1 GCA_002708415.1 Micavibrio sp.
CGAAGTTGTTGTGTTCCTTGCCAATCGATATCAAAGATAACGTCTTTTCCAGCTTTTTAAGAATCCTCGACAGGCGCTTTAGGGGTGCCGTAATAATGGCCAAAAACTTTGGCATGTTCGAGCATTTCACCATTATCAACCATATTGTTAAATTCAGGGATATCGACAAAGTAGTAATCTTGTCCTTGAACCTCACCTGCACGGCGCGGACGCGTTGTTGCAGAAACTGAAATCACGAGATTTTCATTGCTTTTCAAAAGAGCGCGCGTAATGGTTGTTTTCCCTGCTCCTGAAGGAGAAGAGAGCACATACATAAGGCCGCGACGTTTTAAGTTTGTTTGATCCATAATAATTCCTTGGGGTTATTGTAAACGCTCTGTCAGAGAGTGCAAACCATGTTTTTGCTTTATTCATAAAGATGATAGGATGCGAACATGAAAAATCCAAAATCCATTCTGATTACGGGAGCATCAAGCGGTATCGGGGAAGCCTTGGCGCATGCTTATGCGAAGCCAGAGGCGATTTTATATTTGAGTGGCCGTAATGAAGAGCGCTTAAATAAAGTTGCTGATCAATGTTGCCAGCAAGGGGCATCGGTTAATGTTGTTATTCTTGATGTAACGGATCGAAAAGCGATGAAGGATTGGATTTTGGCCGCTAATACACAAAATTCTCTCGATCTTGTGATTGCAAATGCGGGGATTTCAGGTGGAACAGGAGCGATGGCAGGAGAGCCTGTTTCACAAGCACGAGAAATTTTTGATGTGAATATGAATGGTGTGTTGAATACCATTGAACCAGTTTTGAGTAAAATGGTGGAGCGTGGCAAAGGACAAATTGTCTTTATTAGTTCGCTCGCTGGATATCGGGGATGGCCAACAGCTCCTGCTTATAGCGCATCAAAAGGCGCTGTACGTTTTTATGGTGAAGCCTTGCGCGGCGCGTTAAAACAAACTGGCGTTGAGGTGAATGTTGTTTGTCCGGGATTTGTAACATCACGTATTACAGATGCAAATGAGTTTAAAATGCCGATGAAAATGCAAGCAGATAAAGCTGCAAATATTATCAAAGTAGGTTTAGAAAAAAATAAAGGACGGATTGTTTTTCCTTGGCCTGTTGCTTTCGTAAGTTGGCTTTTATCTATTTTACCTGATGGTTTGGCACAGATAATTTTAGCAAAATTTCCGGCTAAATCAGAATTACATTAAAGATATTCGGCAATCGCCATGCTCACCATACCAAGGCTCATATCTTCCATATCATCTACTTGTAAAGTTTTGACACGATTGCCTTTGGGGGCATGACGTACAGGGTTTGAGTGCTTAGAAAATAAGATAACGCTTGGACACCCTGTCGGCGCTATAATATGCATAGGGCCTGTATCATTTCCCAAAGCAAGCTGGGCATTGCGAGCTAGAACAGCAATATGTTCTAAAGAAGTTTTTCCTGTGAGGTTTAATGCTCCGTCACATTCTTCGTGAATAGCGGTGGTGATTTCACTTTCCGATTCTGTGCCGATTAAAACGGGCTGTACGCCTTTGGATATAAGTTCATTACAAATGGTTGTATACCGATCTGAAGACCAGCGTTTGTAAGGGTGTTGTGGCGCACTGCCAGGAACGATAAGCGCATATTTATCTGTCAAGCCAAAGTTACTGACATCTGCCTTCATCCAGAGAAGTGGATCAATTTCTATGTTGTTAATGCCAGCAAGTCCGAGAGTCATCGCATGCCCATCAAAGGCCTGCCCTTTTGTACGTTCTTTCGATGTGTTTCTGTGCGAGGCGCCTTTTGCGATGCCAATCCATTCAGGTCTTGGTTTTTTAAAAAGTTTAAAATAGAAAGACGTACGATCATTATTTTGTAGATCGTATACGCGTGTAAAATTTTCTGTGTTTAAACTATTTTTTAAAGAGCGCCATTTTTTCCATTGAAAAAATTTAGGTCGTTCATCAAGCCATATTTCATCACAATAGTTTGAATTTTCGGCTAATTTTTCAAAAGGTTTCGTTGTGAGGATTGTAATATGGGCGTTTGGGTGATGTTTGCGTATCGCCGCCATCGGGCCAAGCGCCTGAATAAAATCTCCTAACGCGCCAAGCTTGATAATAAGTACTTGTTGTTGGGCGTTATTCTGCGGCATGCTCAATATCGGAAGGTTGGTTTTGAAATGTAGGGATAGAATATTTCTCTTGTAAAAGTTCCGCATAGACATTGAGCGTATCATCAACCATTTTCTCGCGCGTAAAATGCTGTTCAATGTGCGCCATCGCGCGCGTTGCAAGGACCGAGCGTTGATTGTCATTAAGGCGCAAAGCTTCATCAATAGCTTCGGCTAAGGCGTTTGAGTTGCCAGGAGGGACAAGCCATCCAGTTTCATTTTTAATGACTGTTTCTTGCGCGCCGCCATGATCGGTTGCGATGATCGGGCGTCCCATAGCTTGCGCTTCGATTGGAATACGGCCAAATCCTTCAGGATCAGTTGAGGCGCTTACAACGATTGTTGAGAGCATGTATGCTGCGGGCATATCATTACAATGATCAACGATACGAACGCGCCCTTCTAGGTTTTTTTCTTTAATGGCCGTTTCTAATTCGGTTGAATATTCTTTTCTTCCTTGGTCAGAGCCGAGAAGAACGCAGAAAACATCTTTGTTGTTAACTTTACTCATAGCATCAATAAGAATATGATGGCCTTTCCAACGTGTAATACGGCCAGGGAGTAAAATAATATTTGCGCCTTCTGGAATACGCCATTCTTCAGAGACTTTGATCATTTGGGCGGGTGTAACGCGGTTTGGGTGAAACTTATCTAAACCGATGCCACGGTGGATTAGACGGATATTTCTTTTATCAATTTTGTAATTTTGCAAAAGATAGTTCGCAACGTGATTAGAAATTGCAATGACGCGTTCTCCTTTTGCAATCGCAGAATTATAAAAGAGTTTTACCTTACCATTGATATTATAGGGTGCATGGCAAGTGCTCATATAGCGCGCAAGTGATTTTTTGCAGGCGTAATAAGCTGACCACGCAGGAGCGCGGGAACGTACATGAACGATATCAACGTTATATTGCTCAATTATTTTTTTAAGGCGTTTAATATTTTTTAAAATAGTAAATGGATTTTTACTATGGACGGGTAAGTTGATATGCGTTGCGCCAACGCGTGTTAATTCGTGAATACGGGCGCCGCCATGCGAAACAACAAGAGCTTGAGATCCAGAACGAACAAGCTCTGCTGCGACATCGATACATCCTTGTTCTGCACCACCTGGCCCTAATTCAGGAATAATCTGCATAATGACAGGAGATTGTGGAATAGCGTTGTTTGACATGTTTTTTCTTAAAAGGTTTGTTAATCTTTGAATTAGTTTTTGAATTAATGCAGGCCTAGGTTTAGCATATCTGCGATAAAACCAAAACGAATAAAGGTGAAACGATAATGGTTGCGTATTTGAAAAGAGAAAATAAGCCTGATTTAGCCTATAGGAAGACTGATGCGGCGAATTCAGATGAAAATCGCCCAACAATTATGTTTTTAGGTGGTTTTCGATCTGATATGGAAGGCACAAAGGCGCAATTTCTTGATGATATGGCTAAAGAACTTGGCCTTTCTTTTATCCGCTTTGATTATAGCGGGCATGGTGTTTCCAAAGGGGATTTTAAGGACGGATGCATTAGCGATTGGGCAGATGATGCATTTAGCATTTTGGATGAATTAACGACAGGAAAAACAATGCTTGTGGGTTCTTCTATGGGGGGATGGATTTCATTGCTTTTGGCACTAAAATCTTCTGAACGCATACATTCTATTGTTGGATTAGCGGCTGCGCCTGATTTTACCAAAATTATGGAAGAGGGTATGAGTGATCAACAGCGCCAAGCATTAGAAGAAAAAGGTTACTTCGCCCTAGATAATGATTATTCGGATGATCCTTATGTGATTACAAAAAAATTGATTGAGGATGGGCGTGACCAATTTCTTTTAGGTAAAAACATAGATGTTAATGTGCCCGTACGCCTTATTCAGGGGAAAAAAGATATGGATGTTGATTGGCATACGGCAGAAAAAATTAAGGCTTCTTTATTGTCAAATGATGTAGAAGTTATTCTTCTTGATGAGGCAGATCACCGTTTGTCGGCACCAAATGAACTTGATGTTTTATCTAAAACAATACGGGCGCTTTTGTAGTTATTTACGGCCGTATTTAACTTTTTTTGTCTTTTCGTTTGCATAGACGGTTGGAGCCACTTTTTTCTTTGGTTTATGTACGTGTGCAAATGGCCAGATGCCAAGAACCCATGCGAATAATGTCAGAAATAAGCCGATAGGTATGGGGGCGGCTGAAACAATAATTGTCTTCATATTTAAAGTTGGACCAATATATTTTGCCCATGTTTTTTCAGAAACGGATTCTTTGACAAGAGCGTAACTCTCTTCGCTGTATTCTAGCCAGACCCAGCCGAGTTCAGTCATTTGAAATTCATCGGGGCTTACACTCATCGATGCGATTTGTTCTATTTTATCAGAATTTGATAAGTAATTAAGATAGACATCATGGGAGACGGCCAAAAGTAATGGAATAATTAAGATAAAGAGAAAAGTTTTAACGCCGCCTGACATGATGTTGTCCTTTTTATTGTTCTGTAGAGGATTTTAACCTTTAAAATAGTTTTTGCAAAGAGCGAACTCTGCGCTTGATTAAAATAAGGCTTTTGCGTATGGTGCGGCCATTCTGTAGCGTCTTATGACGTATTAAGGACAGGTGGCCGAGTGGCTTAAGGCGCACGCTTGGAAAGCGTGTTAGGGTTCATCCCCTACCAGGGTTCGAATCCCTGTCTGTCCGCCATTTCTATGTTTTCCCTGTCTGCCGCCATTTTCTTTTTTATTATTTGCCCATGACACTGGCATAATCAACAAGAACGCCGTAATGCGGATCTTCAATAAGGTTAATTTCTACCATATCTTTAGCTTGCTTCAAAAGAAGCTGACAGTCGGGGCTTAGATGCACAAGGTGAAGCGTTTTGCCTGCCTCTGTGTACTTAACAGCGAGCGCATCAATAGCTTCTAGAGCAGAGTGATCCCAAACGCGCGCACGTGAAAAGTCGATTACAATATCGTCCTCTTCATCGTTCCTTGGATTGATAAGATCTTTAAAGCGACCAATAGAACCAAAGAATAAAGGGCCATGAAGCATGTAAACCTTACGACCATCGTCTTTGTTATGCCATTCGGTAACCCAGATTTTATTGGCCGATTTCCATGCGTACACCAGCGCAGAAACGATGACACCGATAATGACAGCTAAGGCCAAATCATAGGCAACAGTAATGGTCGTCACCAGAATAATAACAAAGGCATCTTCACGTGGTATTTTACCAATAATGCGAATAGAGGCCCAAGCAAACGTGCCAATAACAACCATCATCATGAGGCCAGTAAGGGCAGCCAATGGGATCATTTCAATCCATTGTGATGTGAAAAGGATAAAGCCGAGAAGCGCGAGCGCCGCTGTGATGCCTGATAAACGACCACGACCGCCTGATTTAATATTGATCATAGATTGACCAATCATCGCACACCCTCCCATCGCGCCAAATAGGCCGCAAGTGGTATTGGCTAGACCTTGACCCACGCATTCTTGAGACGTACGCCCGCGTGTTTCTGTCATTTCATCAATAAGTGTGAGCGTTAGAAGGCTTTCAATAAGGCCGATAGCGGCCAATGTGAAGGCAACAGGCACGATAATAAAAAGCGTTTCCCATGTGAAAGGCACCATAGGAATATGAAATTGCGGGAGGCCGCCAGCAACGCTTGCGAGATCACCAACTGTTTTAGTATCAAGATCAAGTCCGATAACAAGAAATGAGACCGACAGAATAGCAACGAGTGGTGCTGGAAGCCATTTACCTATCTTAGGGAGCTTGGGAAAGAGCCAAATAATAGCCATCGTTAAAACAGTAAGACCAACCATAAGCTGCATTTCTGTCCCCTGTAGCCAGCCACCGTTAAAGAGAACATCAATGGCGCTGTGGCCGCCTTCTGCTGCATGTTCGCCTGCTTTTGTAACGCTTTGGGCGGCTTGTTTGGCTTTAAATTGACCAAGTTGCGCGAGGAAAATCACGATTGCTAGACCGTTCACAAAACCCAACATCACAGGATGCGGGACGAGCCTAATAAACTTACCAAGTTGCAAGATACCTGCGATAATTTGGATAAGTCCTGCTAATAAGACAGCGGCAAATAAATACTCAATACCATACATAGAAACAATACCAACCATTGCAACGGCCATCGCGCCTGTCGCGCCGGAGATCATACCACTACGGCCACCAAAGACAGATGTTATTAAACCAACAAAGAACGCCGCATAAAGCCCAACAAGCGGATCAACGCCCGCCACAAAAGCAAAAGCGATGGCTTCTGGTACAAGGGCAAGAGCCACAGTGATCCCGGATAAGATATCGGTCTTTGGATTATTTGTAAGATGAAAACGATGTACAAGGCGAAGCATAGCTTGGTCTTTCTTTTAATTTATATTGTCGTAATGATTGTTCTGCGTGGTTTTATAGGAAGAGCCCCTAAATTGCACCATAAAAATACGGGTATATATACCATAAGTCTAGTGTTATGATTTTAGCCATTAACCACTAACGCCAGCTTTCATCTCTTCTAGCTCTAACCAGCGATTTTCGTAACGCTCTAGCTTTGCTTGCGCCTCGCCGAGGGCTTTTACGGTTTCGTGAAAAGCATCAGGATCGCGCGCGTAATAATCTGCATCATTTAAAAGCGTGTTACATTCTTTGATCGACGCTTCAACGACCTGAATTTTTTCAGGAAGTTTTTTAAGCTCATGCTCTAATTTGTAAGTAAGTTTAACTGGTTTTGATTTTTCTTCCTGTTGTGGTTCAGGACTTTCAGATTTTATTTCTTTTTTCTCTTTTATCTGTTCGGTTTTTTCTTTTTTTGGCTTTGAATTATTCTTCTTTGCTAAGTAATCGCTATAGCCGCCTATGCAGCTTTCTACTTTTCCTTGACCTTCAAAGGCAAGTGTACGAGTGACTGTTTGATCTAGGAAATCACGATCATGTGAGACAACAATCAATGTTCCTTGATATTGAATAAGGATCTCTTCGAGCATATCAAGCGTATCTGAATCAAGATCATTTGTCGGCTCATCCAGAATAAGACATGTCTTTGGATTGGCTAAAATTTTTGCCAGCATAAGGCGATTTTTTTGCCCCCCAGAAAGTGTTGACACCTTATCATAGACACGGGAAGGGTCGAACATAAAGTCTTTTAAATAGCCGCAGACATGGCGTTGTTTGCCCATGACATCAATGTAATCACCACCATTGGGAGAGAGGATTTTTTTAATAGGAAGCTCAGGATCAAGATCACTTCGTTTTTGATCAAAGTATGAAAATTCAAGCTCTTTACGTGTTTTGACGCGACCTTGGTCAGGTTCTAACTCGCCAATTAGCATTTTTAAAAAAGTCGTTTTCCCAGAACCATTTTTGCCCAAGATGCCGATACGCTCACCACGCTGGATACGTAGCGAAAATTTATCAAAGATTGGGATTTTTTTACCGTCTTCTTCGAAGGATTTATAGACATTATAAAATTCGGCAACGATCTTTGACGAGTTTTCAATTGTCTGCGGTGCATCAATATTAATCTTACGCGTTGCGCGTCTGTATGAGGCCTGGTCGGCTTCTAACTTTGCGCGCATCTCTTTAATAATTTCAACGCGTCGCACATTTCTTTTACGGCGCGCTTTAACGCCTTTGTTGGCCCACTCAACTTCTTGGGCAACAATTTGTTTGCGGTTGTGAAGCTCACGCTCTTCTTGTTCGAGTAATAATGTCGACCATTCTTCGAAATATTTAAAACCGCGCGGAGATACTTTTAAATTCCCACGATCAAGCCAGAAAACTTGGTTGGTAATGTTAGCCAGAAAAGTTTTATCGTGCGAAACGCATAAAAGTGTGCCGCGATAGGAATTAAGATAATCTTCGAGCCATTCAATAGCCTCTAAATCCAGATGGTTTGTTGGCTCATCTAAAAGAAGAATATCGGGCTCTTCGACAAGGGCTCTGGCAAGGCCCGCACGGCGGAGTTGCCCTCCTGAAAGCCTTGTTAACTTTGCGGTTACATCTAAATGGAGCGCTTCGGCAATAATATCAACCTTATAGCTATAGAGCTCTTTTTCCTCATCTTTGATCTCAGTAAAAATATAGTCAAATACGGTTTGGCCTTCTTTGGGAATGATGTCCTGTTTGAGGTAACCGATTGTAACGCCTTGTTCTTGCCAGCGTTCACCTGCATCTAGGTCTTGAACGCCAGTGATGACGTTCATCAATGTTGTTTTACCCGTTCCGTTTTTACCAACAAGGGCAATACGGCTTTTTTCATGAAGATTAAAAGAAAGATCTTCGAATACAGGAATTTCACTGTAGCGAATGAGCGCATCTTTAACGGAAAGAAGAAGAGGGGCGGCCATAGTTTATCCTAAAATTTCTTGATACTCATCGGCTTTAAATCCGAGATAAGTTTTATTTTTATAAACCATAATGGGGCGTTTAATAATAGATGGATTATCGAGCGCTGTTGCAAGTGAACTTTCTTCATTCATAGTTTCTTTTGTCGTATCATCCAGTTTACGCCATGTTGTGCCGCGACGATTAAGAGCATTTTCCCAACCATGTTCTTTGATCACTATTTTTAAAACATCTCCATCGGCGCCAAGTTTTTTATAATCATGAAAATCATAATCAATATTATTGTCATCGAGCCATTTGAAGGCTTTTTTCATCGTATCGCAGTTTTTAATTCCAAAAATTTTAATCATTATTTACCTTTACGCGTTCATGCCAGCGACGTATCCAGAAGACCATGCCCATTGAAAATTAAAACCGCCGAGATGTCCTGTAACGTCAACAACTTCACCTATAAAATAAAGACCTGAATGCTTTTTACACTCCATGGTTTTGGAATTTAGCTCATTCGTATCAACGCCATGCAATGTAACCTCTGCGGTTCTGTACCCTTCTGTGCCGCTGGGTTTTATGCGCCAGTGATTGATGAGGTTTGCCAGTTTTTGTAGTTTTTTATCAGAAAGTTCGGCGATTCTACCGCTAATATTTTCAGATTCGCAAATGTTAACGGCAAGGCGTGATGGAATAAGGTCGATAAGGCTGTTTTGAATTTCTTTTTTAGGGTCGGAGTCTTTGCGTGCTTTCAAAAATGTGTATGCATCATGATCGGGCGCTAAGTTGATTTCAATCTCTTCGCCTTCTTTCCAGTAACTTGATATTTGTAAAATGGATGGTCCACTTAAACCACGATGTGTGAATAAAAGTCCTTCACGAAATTTTGTTTTTCCAAAAGTTACAATGGCATCAACGGATAGACCGCTGAGTTCTTTGCAGCGTTCTAGCAAGGCCGCTTGGAAAGTTAAAGGAACAAGCGCTGGTGTTGTTGTGATGACATTAAGATCAAACTGCTTTGCGATTTCATAACCAAATTTTGTCGCGCCAATTTTGGGAATTGATAGGCCGCCTGTTGCAATCACAAGCGATGAACTCTCAAAATCACCATTTGATGTTTGAACAGTATATCTATCATTTTCTTTACTGACAGAATGAATTTCTGTTTCGGCGTTTAACGTGACACCAGCATCGCGACATTCTTGGAAGAGCATATCTATAATTTGCTGTGCTGAATTATCACAAAAAAGCTGTCCTAGTGTCTTTTCGTGATAATCAATGCCGTGCTTTTCAACCAGAGTAATAAAATCATGTTGCGTATATTGTTTTAGCGCAGATTTGCAAAAATGCTTGTTTTGGGAAAGAAATGTCTCTGGCGCAGTATGAATATTGGTGAAATTGCAGCGCCCACCGCCAGAAATCCTGATTTTTTTGCCAATTTTGGCAGAGTGATCTAGGATAAGCGTTTTTTTGCCGCGCGCACTAGTGATTGCCGCGCACATAAGTCCTGCCGCACCTGCGCCGATGATAATAACGTCATATTGGCTTTTCTTTTCCATGGATGGCGTTGTAGCATAGGGGACGTCATAAAAATAGAGATGATGTTATGAGGCTTTATTGTGAGTAAGCGCTGGAGTGTTTATATTTTAGAATGTGGTGATGGAAGCCTGTATACAGGTATCACGAATGATGTCCCCGCAAGGATTTTGGCGCACCAAGAAGGGCGCGGCGCTAAATACACTAAAGGACGCGGTCCTTTAAATCTTAAATATCAGGAAGAGTGTGGAGATAGAAGCGCCGCTAGTAAGCGGGAAATGGCGATCAAGAAGCTTAGCCGCGATGAAAAGATGTTCTTAATGACCTAATAATGTGGAGGCTTATTAAGCGCCGCTTCTTCAATAACAGAGAGACCCTCACCATCATCACCCTTGCTAACTTCTATGTCTTCTACTTTGTCTTTGAGGCGCCCTAACATTTTGGTGAGACGATCAATTTCAGCCCATTGCTTTGTTACAACGTCATTCAAGTCCTGAATTTGCTGCTCTTGGTGAGCAAGGGTTTCTTCTAAGCGATCTGCTTTATCATTCATGGTCTGTATACTTATTTTCGTAACGGTCTATTGCATCATAGAGCTCGTTTGTTAGAACGTTTATTTTTTTCACGTTATTGCCTTTAATATTTTGACTTAAAACTAAGGTTAAACAGGCATTATGGCTTTCGATGATTTTATAAAGGTCGTCATTAACGGTTGTAGCGCGCTCAACAAAATTTAAAACAGTATCTGCGATTTGAGTTACGGCATGAAATCCAAACATACTACCGCTTGCTTTGAGTTGCATGATGTTTTGTGAGATTTCTTCTAAATATTCTTTTTTTGAATCATCACTTTTTGTGCCTTGTGATAATTTTAAAATTCCATTGATATTATTGAGATGTTCTTCTGCATATGGTTTGAAATCGATGGTATTGCTCTCAATGAATTCTTGGCATTTTCGAAGACGTTCTTCGGGAATTCCACCATGGCCAACTTTACTTTTTATGATGTTGGGGGGCGTGATAAACTCAGTATTATCTTCGATATAATGGGTGTAATCAGTGTGATCAGTCATTTTTTTTATCTAAGTTTCGTCTAACGGGGCCAGCATAATCTTCATCTTTGCGCCGCCTTCTATCGGGACCAAAGAAATAATCATTTTTAACAAATTGACGTGGTTTTTCAATTATTTGTACGATGCGTGTGTAAAGGTCTCTTGCTTTAAAGGGCTTAGCAAGAAATTCTGTCATACCGCTATCTCTGGCGGTTTCAACGCGCACTTGATTGCTATATCCTGTCATGAGAATAATAGGCACAAACGGATCAGGAGAGTCTTCATCATTTCTGATTTTTTCAATAAGCTCTAATCCATCCATAGAGTCCATCATCCAATCTGTTATGACGAGGTCAGGCTTATGCTTACAGAATTTTTCAAAGCCTTCTTCGCCGCTTTTGGCAATAATAACGTTTTTAAAGCCCATAATGTCGAGAACAGATTGTATCAAAGCACGCATTGGTTGCATGTCTTCAACAAGTAATATTGTCACGGTTCCTAATTTATAAGTCATTTGTGCCTTGATAATGTTTCATTAAGTATAGTTCCATGTTTTGCGAAAGACGGCAATAGGCAAGCTTTTATATGACATAATGTCTATTAGTATCTGTATTTAAAAGATTTGCACCTGTTTTAGGCATTGTTTATCCTGTGTATTGGCTTTTTCAAAATTGAAATGGCGCAATAATTATCGTAAAGCAATTTCTGTGATTTCAAAAACTCCACTTAATATACCTTTTGCCCTTTGTATAGGCCCGCAGCGCGCAGGAACAACATGGATTTATCGTTACTTGGCGTCACGGGGCGATGTTTGTTTACCGGAAGATGTTAAAGAAATTTTTTATTTTGATCGTAATTTTGATCGTGGTGAAGACTTTTATTTGGACCATTTTCAACCAACAGAAGATCATAAAATTGCTATGGAGGTAACGGCAACATCCTTTGATCATCCTGAGGCGCCTAAGCGTGTTTTTGATATGTTTGGTAAAGACATACGTCTTGTATGTCCATTACGCCATCCTGTTGTACGTGCCTACTCTTTATACTTGCATTATTTGCGTTACGGTATTGCAACCGGCACGTTGCAAGAAGCAGTGAAACAAGTTCCGCAAATATTAACGAGTTGCCATTATGAAGAGCATTTAAAGCGTTGGTATGAATTTTTTGATCCGCAAAATATTAGTTTCATTTACCAAGAAGAATTAGAGATAAACCAGTTTGAATTCGTACGTCATTTATGTAATGGTTTTTCCATTCCTTTTGTGGAGCCTGAAGAAGATGTGCAGGGAAAATATAACATTACAACTTACTCTAAATTCGGTCCTATGGCGCGTATTGCACAGCACATAGCGGATTGGTTGCGTGAACATAGGCTCTATTTTGTTATTAATTTTGCAAAAGACATTGGGCTAAAGAGGGTTATTTTTGGTAAGGAACGACCCGATGCAAATAAGAAGAATATACCATTGGATGATAAAATTTGGCTTTTTGAACAGGTCGGCGGAGAAGTAGAAAAATTCGAGAAATTAATTGGTGAAGTCGTGCCACATTGGCATGAAATAGAAAAAAATAAGAATAATGAAACAAATTCTTTCTGATCTTTTAATCTATCCTTTTGATAATAATTTAATCGAAGCATTAGATACGAATGCCGATACCCTTTTTATAAATTGTTTACCTGTGCCATCACTTAATGAAGGTGATGTTTTAAATTTTTATGCGAATGACGAGAAGAAATGGCGTAATGGGAGTCATAAAATTATTTCCGGCTTGGAAGATAATTTTTACGATCAAATTTTTTGCACTCTTCCTAAAAATAAAATTGAAGTTCGTTATTTTATTTCTTTAATAACAAAACATCTTAATAAAAAGGGGCGTATTATAATTTCTGCCGCAAATGATTTGGGTGGAAAAAACTTGCCAAAATGGATGAATGAATTTGGTTTTATTGGTGAGAATTTTTCAAAGAAGAAAAGTCGTGTTTTTGTTGGAAAATTGGAAAAACCAGATAATAATATGATTCAAGAATGCTTTGAAGCGGGCTCTATGCATGAGTTAACACTTGATGGTATAGAATTTTTAACTCAATCTGGCGTGTTTGGCTGGGACAAAGTAGACCGTGGGTCAAAACTGCTTGTAGAAACTATAGATAAGAGTTTATCGGGCGTGGGCGCTGATTTTGGCTGTGGGTATGGGTATTTATCACATCAAATTTTGTTTAAGTATAAAGATATTAAAAAACTATATGCTATTGATGTTGATAGTCGCGCCATTTCATGCGCGCGTAAAAATTTAAAGCATTTTGATACTGAGGTGTCTTACCATTGGGCTGATTTAACAAAGCCTTTTCCTTTTAAAGAAAAACTACATTGGATTGTTATGAATCCGCCATTTCATGAAGGAAAAGAAAGAAAAGATAATTTGGGCCAAGCTATGATTGAAAGCGCTTATCAAGCATTGGGTAATACGGGAGTGCTTTATATGGTTGCCAATCGGCACTTACCCTATGAAAAAACACTATCTATGTTTTCTTCTGTTGAAAAATTAAAAGAAGAAGACGGGTTTAAAGTATATAGAGCTGTAAAATAATGCTTTAATAAGAAGCGGCATAATCTTGCCGTATTTTTTATATTATATAATGGCTCATTAAAGGAGATCGATATGGAATCAAATAAACAAGGATTGTTTTTAATTGGGGCATTATTTGTTTTGGCTTTAGGTATCGCTTATGCTGGCGGACAAATTCAAACGGGCTTAACGGAATTTAAAAGCTATGACCGATCTGTTCGTATGAAAGGCCTTGCTACACGGGATGTTGAAGCAAATATTGCCTTATGGCCTATCTCCTATAAAGAAGCAGGTAATGACCTTCAGGCGCTTCAAGAGGTCATGGATGCAAAAGGGCGTATTCTTGTTAATTTTTTCAAAAAACAGGGTATCACAGATGCAGAAATTGAAAAACGTGCCGTTACGGTTCAAGATTTATTAGCGCAAGCCTATCGCCAAAATAATATTGGTCCTAATCGCTATATTATTACGCAGAGCTATTTGGTGCGTAGTGAAAATATTGAGGCTATTACCAAAGCGGCGGCCAATGTTGGCGATTTGATCAAGCAAGGTATTGTTCTTTCTCAGGCAGGATCTTCTGCGCCGACATATTTGTTCACCAAGTTGAATGATGTGAAGCCAGAGATGATTGCCGAAGCGACACAAAGTGCGCGTGAAGCCGCCAAAGAATTTTCTAAACAGACAGGACAAAAAGTTGGCGATATTAAACGGGCTTCGCAAGGCGTATTTCAGATATTGCCGCGTGATGCTACATATACTGTTCCAGAATCACAACAACGCAATAAAACAGTTCGCGTTGTTTCAACAATTGAGTTTTATTTGGAATAGGTTTTATCGATCGCGGTGATCTTCGCCAGTATCGCTAAAGTTTTTACCACCTGTTTCAACCTTATTTAAAGTGGGGTCAAAGACTTCATCTTTATCAAATTTATTGTCGGTAAAAGCATTCGGATTCATCCCTGTTTCTTTGGCAACCATCATGTAAACACCTTCCATAGAAAGGGTGCGATCTTCACTGCGGAACATATTATGCCACGCACAAGCGGCATCCATTGTGATGATTGATTTATCAGGCTGAGAGCGCTTTCTCATGTGTTCTTCAGTAAGCTTTACAACCTCTTCCAAGCACTCATCCGGAATATCCAGTTTGTGATGGCGTTCATAACTCGGACGAATGCCTTTTAAAATTTCTAATGTTTCGGCTGCTGTTGGCATGCTTAAATTTACTTTTTGAAAACGACGGTCCATCGCAGGATCTAGGGCAACATACATTCTGAATTCATCCAAAGTCGTTGCCCCTAAAATATGGAGATCACCAACTGTCATATATGGTTTCATTACCTCTGAAAGGCCTGAATAGGCAGACCCTTTTGCGTTTGGCATGATAGTATGAATCTCATCGATGAAGATAACATAGCGCGGTAAATCAGGATCGTGATAGCGTTCGGCAATACCGCGACAAATTGGGTTAAAGCGCGCTTGGAATTCTCCCGGACTATTTGTTCCGGCTGCCATTGCGGGCATATCAAGCTCAATAATTTGCGCGCCCTTCAAATAGGCAGGAACACGATCAGCAACAACGGCTTGTGCAAGACCTGCAACAAGAGCTGTCTTACCAACACCAGCTGGCGCGAGCATACAAGCATTCTTACGATTGCGCTGTAATAGGATAAGCATAACTTGATCAATTTCGGCGTCACGGCCAACGATTTTGTCAAAACGACCCATTTCGGCCATTTTGGTATAGTTGCGGCAGTACTTATCAAGCAAGTCATCAAGCTCTTCTTGCGGAATTGTATATTCTGGTTTTGTTTTGTCGCCCATTTGAATTACCTAATAGATTCGTAAAAAGAAGGTCTGAATAGTTTTACGCTCCTTATATTGTACCCAAAAGGGTTAATAAAAGACAAAGATTTTACTTCTTTAACGCGATGTAGAGACCAAGGGCTGTAATGGCGATTCCTATGAAATATCGCGGACTTAACGCTTCAGAAAGAATGAGATAACCTAAAATGCCTCCGATAATAGGCGTTATGACTGCGATTATTTGATACTCAACAACAGGCATTTTGCCGATAGCATTCAAATATAGGGAAAATGCAATAAAGTTTATCACCGCAAAGCCAATCATCCATATCCACGATTGCCCTGTTAATGAAGAAATAGAAAAAGTTTTTTCTGTCAAAAGACTTGCTGTAATTGCAAAGCCTGCAAGAAAGACCATGGTGACACCGATAAAGGCAAAAGGGGGAACATCAAGGGATGATCTTTTGGCAAGTACACCCAAAGAGGCATAGCCACAAATGGCAATAAAAGCAATTCCGTAATTTATAAGTGATGTTGGCATGTTTAATCCTTCATATTTTTATAGCCCTGAGCGTACAAAACAGCGGTTAGGTCACCATGTATAACACAATTTAGGATTGATTCGCGTAAAATAGGCTTTGGATGAAAGCCAATACCAAGGCCTGCGGTTTGTAACATCGGCAGATCGTTCGCGCCATCACCAATTGCGGCGATATTATCGTAAGTCAGGCCTAGTTTTTCTTTATAGCCTTCTAAATAAGCGAGCTTTGAATCTTTATCGAGGATGGGTTCCTGTACGCTTCCGTCTAAAACACCGTCCTTTATGCCTAAAACATTACCATGATGGCCTGTAAAGCCGCATTTAGCAGCGATAGCCTCGGTAAAGAATGTAAATCCGCTGGAAACAAGGATGCTGGCGGCGTGGCCTTCACGCATCGTTTGAACGAGCTTTTCCGCGCCATCGGTGAGTTCTGTTTGTTCTAAAGTTTCTTGCATTTTATCGGCGGATAAGCCCTTTAAAAGACGTACGCGTTCACGTAATGATTCTTGGTAGTCCAATTCACCCTGCATTGCGCGCGTGGTGATGTCGGCGACTTTTTCTTTTAATCCGACAAAATCTGCGAGTTCATCAAGGGTTTCGGTTGTTACTATGGTTGAATCCATATCAGCAAGGAGGAGTTTTTTGCGGCGACTTTCCGTGCGCGTACAAAATACATCAATTCTATCTTTTTCAAACAGACGCTGGAGTGCGTGCATTTGAATGAGTGTCAGTGATTCAGCAACAGGAACATCGGCGGCCTTATGGTGTTGGAGCCAAGCAGGTTCACCTGTTATAAGAACACCTGTTTCTTCTAAAAAACGTTCAAGAATGGCAATATGCCCAGCCGTTAAAGGTGTATTGCTTGCAACGAGTGTTATCGTATAGTCCATTGATACTGTCCCTTTAATGAGGTTTAAGTGGCATTATGGCCTTCTTTAATTTTTTTTAAGTACGCTTTCACTGCCGCATCCCACCCCATAAGCAGGGCATCTGATGTAATGGCATGGCCGATTGATACTTCGGCGCATTCTGGTACGGCGTCAATGAAACGCGCCAAGTTATCAAGGCTTAAATCATGCCCTGCATTGACTTCTAAGCCATTTTGAATGGCTTCCTTCGCTGCTTGAGTATAGGTTTTCACGTCGATTTTGCCTTCCGCATAAGGGCCTGTATAGAGCTCTATACGGTCTGCGTCGATTTCGACAATATCTGAAATTAATTCAGGGACAGGATCGAGGAAGAGTGAAACACGTCTTCCTGCATTTTGAAGTTTTTGAACTATGTTTTTGAGAAATTCTTTATCTTTTTTAACATCCCATCCGTGATCTGAAGTGTTTTGATCGGGATCATCTGGCACTAATGTCACTTGATGGCAGGGATTATTAAGAACGAGATCCATAAATTCGTCTGTTGGGTAACCTTCAACGTTAAACTCAATGGTTTTGTCAGGCCAGTTTGCAACAAAATCGCTAAGTTCAGGGATGTCGCTATAACGAATATGGCGCTCATCAGGGCGCGGATGGACGGTAATACCGTGTGCGCCTGCTTCAAGAACAATTTTGGCTGTATCAACGACGCTGGGGTAGCCAACATCACGCTGATTCCGTAAGAGGGCAACCTTATTAAGGTTCACCGAAAGCTTTGTTTGTTTGTTACTCATGTTTCCTTTTAACTTAAGACTAGACAGCGTTACCAGAATTTTTTATGCCATTGGTACGAATTTAAGAAATTTTCCGCCATAATTTAAAAAATTGAAAGCGACCATCATGGATAAACCGACAATAAAGCCTAATAGCCCTTATTTTTCATCTGGCCCTTGTGCAAAGCGCCCAGGATGGGACGCGGCAAACCTTAACAGCGCGTGGTTAGGTCGTTCTCACCGTGCAGCAGGCGGTAAAGCGAAGCTTAAAGCCGTTATTGATGAGCATGTTGAAATTTTAGGGATTCCAGAAGGATACCGTTGTGCGATTGTTCCAGCATCGGATACAGGCGCGGTTGAATCGGCAATGTGGAACCTTTTGGGTGAACGCGGTGTTGATATGTTGGGCTGGGAGAGCTTTGGTCTTGATTGGATTAAAGACGTAAATGAGCAGCTTAAACTTGATGATGTAAATGTTTACGAAGCGCCGTATGGTCAGTTACCCGATCTATCAAAGGTGGATACAGATCGCGACGTTGTTTTTACATGGAATGGAACGACATCTGGTGTGCGTGTTCCAAATGCGGATTGGATTAAAGATGACCGTAAGGGTTTGACTATCTGTGATGCGACGTCAGCAGTTTTTGCTTATGATCTTCCTTGGGAAAAACTCGATGTTGTAACATGGAGCTGGCAGAAAGTTCTCGGATCAGAAGGGGCGCATGGCATGATGGTTTTATCGCCGCGTGCAGTTGAGCGTTTAGAAAGTTTTACGCCGGATCGCCCGTTACCAAAAATTTTCCGCCTTACGAAAAAAGGTAAATTGATTGAAGGAGCTTTCCAAGGGGCAACATTAAATACGCCGTCAATGCTGTCTGCAGAAGATTGTTTAGACGCTCTCGCATGGGTTAAATCAATTGGTGGGTTGCAGGCAACTATTGAGCGTAGTGCGGGTAATTATAAAGCGGTTGCTGATTTTGTTGAAAAAGTGGATTGGGTTGAGTTTTTGGCAGAGGATGAAGAAACGATTTCTTACACATCAATTTGCCTAAAAATTACTGACCCATGGTTTAATGAAAAATTAGAAGATGATCGTATGGCCTTTGTTAAAGGTATGGTGAAGTTGTTAGAAGCTGAAGAAGCGGCTTATGACATTGCGTCTTATCGTGCGGCGCCTGCGGGTATTCGTATCTGGGGCGGGGCAACAGTTGATCCAGAAGATACGGCAAAGCTTATGCCTTGGGTTGATTGGGCGTATGCCCAAGCCAAAGAAGGCGACATGGCACAAGCCGCCTAAGATCTTATTTCTTTTTGAAAACTACTAAAGTTGTATAGGAATAATCCTCTTTAGAATTATCCCATTTCACATTGATTTCATCGACTTGTTTGAAACTTGGCTTTAGGCAAGCAACAAGATCGTGAATGAGCGGTGTAAAAACTTTTCCCTGTTTAATGTTATCAACCTGAATAACTAAATGAGTGTTGGTTTTCATGAGCGGGATCATTTTTTTAAAAATAACACCCATACGCTTTAGGTATTTATCGTAGCCTGCTTTTTTAGGATCACCGTTATAAAGTGGATTCCATTTATGATTTTGCGCCATGAAAGGCGGAGCGGTAAAAACTAAATCCATTTTAGGAAAGCCATATTGATCTGACTTTGCGGCATCATCATTGATGAGCTGCATCCAGTTTTCTAATTGAGCGGCTACCCATTCATATTTTTCTCCGTCCGTTTCCATGCCAAATGGGGTGCGTTCCCTTTCTTCGGCGACAAACAATGTCGTGCCAAGGCCGGTAAAAGGATCAAAAACTTTACCGTCTTTTTTGCTGTAATTTTCAATGACAAAACGCGCTAGGCTTTCAGGTGATTTAATATCATTCCCCTCAAAAGGCGGTGGCTTACGCTCTAAAGCGTGGGGTAAGGTAATCTGTTTTGCGTAACTCATGCTCTTTTTTACACGCCTATTGCATTCTAATCTAGCCATGTTATCAAGAACGCCTGTTTTTCCTAAACAAGACAAAACTAGGAGTTATATATGTCAAAAGAAAACACAAATACAAGTAAGCCTAAGGTCCTCATTGCGGACAAAATGCATCCTTTGGCTGCAGAAATCTTCACGAAACAAGGCTGTGACGTTACCGAGAAATTCGGCATGACGCCCGAAGAGCTTGTTGCTGAAATTCCTCAATATGAAGGATTAGCAATGCGCTCATCAACAACCGTGACGCCAGAAATTCTTGCGGCGGCTAAAAACCTAAAAGTTATTGGTCGCGCTGGAATTGGTGTTGATAATATTGACGTTAAAGAAGCGACAAATAACGGTGTATGTGTGATGAATACACCTTTTGGGAATTCAATCACAACCGCAGAGCATGCGATTGCGATGATGTTCTCTATGGCGCGTCAAATCCCACAAGCAAATGAATCAACGCATGCTGGTAAGTGGGAAAAGAAAAAATTCATGGGCGCGGAGCTGTTTTCAAAGACACTGGGCGTTATTGGCTGCGGTAATATTGGCGGAATTGTTGCTGATCGCGCTGTTGGTCTTAAAATGAATGTGATTGCATTTGATCCATTCTTAACTGAGGAACGCGCCGTTGAGCTTGGTGTTGAAAAGGTTGAGCTTGATGATCTTTTTGAGCGTGCTGACTTTATTACGATTCATGTGCCAAAAAATGAGAAAACTGTTGGCCTCGTAAACAAAGATTCACTTGCGAAAATGAAAGATGGTGTACGCATCATCAATTGTGCGCGCGGTGGTATCGTTATTGAGGCCGATCTTAAAGAAGCGCTTGATAGTGGTAAGGTTGCAGGCGCGGCGCTTGATGTGTTCGAAGAAGAGCCCGCAAAAGAAAATATCTTGTTTGGTCATCCAAAGGTTGTTTGTACGCCGCACCTTGGCGCGGCTACAACAGAAGCGCAAGTCAATGTGGCTATTCAGGTTGCCGAACAGATGGCTGATTTCTTGGTTAATGGCGCGGTAACAAATGCGCTCAATATGCCATCAATTTCTGCTGATGATGCGCCGCGTTTAAAGCCATACATGAAACTTGCCGAACAACTTGGTAGTTTTGCGGGTCAAATTACAGAGCATGCGATTAAAGCTGTTAGTATTGAATATCAAGGAACTGTTTCTGAAATTAACACAAAGCCTCTTACATCCATGATTATTGCGAATTTGATGGGATCACAATTGGATACGGTCAATATGGTCAATGCGATGAATATTGCCGAGTCGCGGGGTATTCAATGTTCCGAAGTGCATACAGGATCTTCCAAAGATTGGCGTAGTGTCATTATCGTGAATGTTGAAACTGAAGAGCGTGTACGTTCTGTCTCAGGTACATTATTTACAGGCAAAGAACCACGTATTGTTGATATTGAGGGCGTTCGTATTGAAGCAGCCTTGAATGACAACATGCTCTTTATTCGTAACGAAGATAAGCCAGGCCTTATTGGCCAGGTTGGCACGCTTCTTGGTGATGCAGGGCAAAATATTGCTAACTTCCATCTTGGGCGTAAGCCAGAAGGCGATTCGGCGATCTGTCTTATTTCACTAGATGATGTTGTATCGGATAATTTAATGGATGAAATTTCATCTATTGAACAAGTTCAACTGGCTAAGCAGCTTCATTTCTAGAAATTATTTATATGAGAATAAAGAAAAAGCGGCCTAAAAGCCGCTTTTTTTAATCTTTCTTTTCAACTTTTCGTTTGCTGTAATAACGCGCACAAACTTGTTTGAGCTCCTTCATGAAGACCTCTCCGTTTGTTCCTCCATCACCCGTCATTTTTTTAACAACAATGGCTTGTAGCGTTGTGTGGTGCGCTTGAACAATAGCGATAGCATCATCATCAAGTTCTTCAATAGATTCTAGGAAGCTAAGCATGATGTTGGCTAAGTTGCCGATAAGAGAATAGTGAAAAATTGTTGCGTTGGCTTTTAGTTCCATAACAGGTTGCGTCAGGAGTTGTTTTTGCGCGATGACATCTTCAGCGCCGAGATTGTCTTTGACTTTATTTAAGTTCTTTTGGAGAAGATCCAAGAACTCCATGCCTAGTGGAGTAAAGTCGACTTTATTTTCATCAATGGCTTTTTGCGCTTGTTTGACTATTTTTTCGTCTAAAGGTCCAGAGCCTATCTTTTGTTTGAGCATTAGATTGGCTTTATATGTTTTTGCTTTTTTAGGTTCGTTTACCATCGTATTCATTTCATTATAGTAGTTTAAAAAGGTTAAATTTTTATGTTAATTCGCTTTAGGCGGATGGCGAGTAAGATTTTTGATCTTCTTCTCGTCTAAATGGCCCTGTATATGTCGGATCCACACGCCTTCTTCTGTCTGGCCCAAAAAAATCATCAGTTTCAATAAAATTGCGTGGTTTTGTAATAACATGCGCAATGCGCCGTGCAATGTCATTTGCTGTAAATGGTTTAACGAGGAATTCTGTAACGCCTGCATCACGGGCTTTTTCAACGCGTGGCCACGCACTATATCCTGTAATGAGGATGACTGGTGCCATTCTATTTGGTGATTTTGAATTATGTCTGATTTCGTGAGTGAGATCGATACCACCCATTGGATCCATAACCCAGTCTGTTAAAACGATGTCTTGATTTTCTTTTTTGAAACTTTCAAAGGCCTGCTCACCATCAGAGGCGACATATATGTTTTTAATACCTAGATTTTCAAGGACATTGACGAGCAACTTGCGCATAGGAATCGTATCCTCTGCGACTAGCACACTGAGTTTTTGAAATTGAAAGCTCATTTCTATTTAATAATATCTCAAAAAAGTTAACGTTCCTTGCTATTACTTTTACTATCAGGCGCAGTGCGGTAGTGCAATGGCTATGTCTATTGCATTCAGTATTGAGACATTTATATTTATGAGAAGTTATTTTAGACACAAAAAACCCTGATGCCTTATATTATATCTATCCGAAGATATCCATAAACAGCACCAGGGCCTTTGTCTGGGAAGTATCCTATAGAGTTAAATAAATTTAAAACTATAAGTTTCATCCTTATCAGGGCAATTAAGAGAGAAAATGATGTACACCAATTCTTTCCTAAGTCCTTGCAAAAACTAACGTTTTTACACTTATTTATTGTGGCGGATTGACCACTCATCAGCTCCTTCGCGATTTTTCATTCGTAGCTGATATTTCAGCATAAAAGTGTTAAGTAACATTCCATATTATATAAGATCCTGTTTCACTGGTTAACGTGATGCAATCACGGGTCGTCTGGATCTCACAAATAGTGTTACCACTTTAGTGCCTTAAGCTCTAAACTAGTTAGAACCCGGATATCGACCAAGATACCCTTTCTATTAAGGCCGTTTTTTCAAACGCTTCTAAAAGAAGTAATGCCCTAAAGACATCTTCTTTATGACTCCATTTTAAAATGGAGTCGAGTCTTTTCTTGCATTTTTTTTAAAAATATTTTAAAAAATTATTCATTCTTAAAATATAATTTCAATTAAAGCTGTATTATAATTATATAAATAATAGTTATTCACAGGCTTATTCACAGGTAATTTTTTTTTGAATAAAAATTTTAGAAGGTGTGGATATTGAATTTTATATTAAAAAAGCATCAAAAATTCGCTTTTTAAGAGGGTAAATTGTTAAGGTTTATTTATTGATAGGGAAACTGTTTATTACATGAGTCTATTTGCGCGCAAACAGATATAAGGATTTATATTGCGAGAGGGGCTTAATTTTGGTAAAAAACGTAAATTTTCTGAAAAATTAGTTTAACATAATTATTGACAAATGTTTAATATTACGTTAATAATGCTGCACTTCGATTAAACATATTTTAATTATTTTTTGAAAAGATGCCCTTTCTTAGTGTGTAAAGGATCAGTTCAAAAGATAAAAAAGACTTATAAAATACAGAGTTCAAAAAGAGGAGACTCTCCAATGGCGATCAACAATATTATCTTAGCTCAACCAGAAGCTAATACATCTATTGATTATATTATCCCAACAGGTGAAACGGCAAGTTTTCAGTTTGGTTCTGAGGATATTTCGGGATTGCGCCTTGGAGATAATGGCGAGCTTATCATTAGTTTTGTTGATGGCGGCCAACTCAGTATTACAAATTTTGAAGATTATATTCAAAATGGAAATACGCTTGAGTTAAGTGACGGCACTGTTGTTGATCCGTCTCTTTTAATGAGTGGTTTGGATCAGGATTATTTCCTTAATCAGGTTTCTGCTGCGGCTGGCACAGATGGTATCGAAGTGATTGGTCAGCCTGGCGCCAATACATCGCAGGAAATTTCTCTTGTTCCTGGTCAAAAATATGCATGTGAGTTTAATCCTGCAAATGCTGCGGAAGTTGAGATTAAAGACGGCCAAATGATTTTGACGTTTGCTGATGGGTCTCAGGTGGTAATTAACAACTATTCAGAAGTGATGGCTGGCGATCTGCCAGCAGAGCTTACTCTTGCCGATGGTACAGTAATTGAAGAAAGCGATCTTTTAACAAAAGTAACTGAAGTTGAGACTGTTGAAGAAATTCTTGAGGTCGCTGAAGAAGGGGAAGCTGAAGGCGAGGGTGAACAAGTAGCCTCTATCGAACCTGCGGCTGGTGAGGAAGCGGATATTGCACAACAGTTGGCTCAAATTGAGCCTGCGGCTGGTGAGGAAGCTGGCGCAACGAATACTGGTTTTGGTTTTGGTTCAACACCAACAGCTGCGCCTCTTAATGCTGGTGATGCTGTGGGACCAATTGGGCCGACTGCTTTACGTTATGGGATTCCATCTTTTGAGATAGAAAGATTTTCTGAAACTCCGTCTGGTGTATCTCCAGTTGATGATCGTCCTATTATTCAGACATCTTCTGCGCAAGTAGATGAAACGGATTTTGTTGGCGGTACAGGAACGGTTTCTGGTTCTGTTAGTGTCAATTATGGCGCGGATGGTCCAGGAGATATTCTTCCTAATGCCACAGTGACTATTACATGTAATTCGGTTGCTGGTGGTGCGCTTCGTTCAGGCGGTGCGGATATCACTATTACGCAAATAGTCAATGGTTATATTGGTACTGTTGACGGCACAGCGCCAGTAGTGACGGCATTTGAATTTACAATTGATCCAGTAACGGGCGATTATACGTATACTCAATATGTACCTTTTGATCACTCAGATACAACAAATAATAATGAAGATATATGTATTGATTTTGGTTTTGTTGCGATTGATAGCGATGGTGATAGAACAGCCTCTTCTGTAACGATTAGCGTTTTGGATGATGGCCCATCTGTTGATAGACAGGCGGTTGCTCAAGTTGATGAAACAAATATGGTTGCTGGTCAAGTATCAACAACGGGTACTTTTATTGCAGATGGTGGTGAAGACGGTATCGACTCATACGCTCTTGCAGATCCAAGTACATTTAGTGCGGGTGGCTCATTAGCAGGCGGCACGCTAACATCTGATGGTAATCCTATAGCAGTAACGCTTTCAGGGAATACTTACACGGGTACAGCAAACGGCATAACAGTCTTTACGCTTGAACTTAACCCAACGACAGGTTCGTATGAATTTATTCTTTATGGTCCATTAGATCATGCGGATGGAAGCAATCCAAATGATGTAATCAACTTGAATTTTGACGTTGTTGTTACGGATGGTGATGGTGATACGGCGACAGGGACTGTTACTGTTAATGTTTTGGATGATGCGCCTTCTGTAGATCCGGTTTCTTCTACCGTTGATGAGACAGATTTGACAGGCACTGTGACAGCAACTGGTAACGTTGATGTTGATTTTGGTGAAGATGGTGCAGGTTTTGTAGCTGGTAGCGATACTTTCACATCAAGTGGATCACAGTTAGGTGGTGCATTAACAAGTAATGGAC
>PANS01000056.1 GCA_002708415.1 Micavibrio sp.
AATAGCCGATCATAGTTTGGCGTTACGTCATTTGCCAAAAGTTGCGTCTGATATTTTAAATCATGACGATGCGATTAAAGAAATAGCCAAAGATGTAACGCATGTTCGTGATATGCTTTATTTAGGGCGTGGTAGTTTATATCCAATTGCTTTGGAAGGGGCGCTTAAACTTAAAGAAATTTCTTATATTCACGCTGAGGGTTATGCTGCGGGAGAGATGAAGCACGGTCCAATCGCGCTTATTGATGAAAATGTCCCTGTTGTCGTTGTTGCACCATCAAATGATCGTTTGTTTGAAAAGACGGCGTCTAATATCCAAGAAACGACGGCGCGTGGCGGGAAAATAATTTTATTTTCTGATGAAGCTGGCGTTGAGAAAATAAAAGATCAAACCTCATGGTCAGTAAAATTGGGTGAAGTCCATTCTTTCGTTGCACCAATATTATATACGATTCCGATACAGTTATTTTCTTATCATGTGGCTGTTGCCAAAGGCACAGATGTTGATCAACCGCGTAATTTGGCTAAATCTGTCACGGTGGAATAACACGTACAGAGGTATAAGTTTATGCCATGTTTTATTATCCAAAAAGAGGGGAAGTAATGACCACAGATACAGCATTTGGCCCACAGGGCTGGACACCAGATTGTTTAAGCTCATTAGAGGGTAGAACATATCTTATCACGGGGGGCAATGCTGGCGCTGGATTTGAAGCATCGCGAATACTTCTATCCAAGGGAGCAAAGGTTGTGATGTTGAATCGTAGTGTGGAGAGATCTACAACAGCCATTGCGACTCTGAAAAAAGAATTTGGAAGTGACGCAGATGTCAGCTTTGTTCATATGGATTTGGCAGTACTCGATTCTGTACGGGAAGCGTCGTCGGAAGTTATGAAGGCCGTTCCTCAGATTGACGCACTTATTTGTAATGCAGCGATTGCGCAAGTGCCTACGCAGAAGCTCACGGTGGATGGGTTTGAGAGTCAGTTAGGAGTTAACCATTATGGCCACTTCCTTCTTTGCGGGTTGCTATTTGACCGTATCGAAGCATTACAAGGGCGCATCGTAGTTGTTGCAAGTCTTGGTTATAAAATGGGTTTAAAGACAATCCAATTTGATGATATGAACTGGGATAAAAATTATCATCAGAACAAAACCTATTGCCACAGTAAGCTCGCTCAAATGATGTTTGCCTATGAACTGCAAGATAAGATTAAAGCTATAAATAAGAATGTTAAGGTCTATGTTTGTCATCCTGGAGCATCCGCAACTTCGTTGATAACGACCAGCGGCAACTTCGTAACAAGGGCTTTGTACTATCTTATGACTAAAACGCCGATGGTACAAACGGCTGAGAGAGGTGCTTATCCAGAAGTTATGTGTGCAACAGAAAGCGGTTTGGAAGAACGAGCTCTTTATGGTCCTATAGGTCGCATGGAAATGGTTGGTCCAGTTGGTAGAGGAACGCTTGAACCATACGCCGTAGATAAATCGGTCATGACCAACCTTTGGGTGGTCTCAGAAGAAGAAACCGGACGGAAATGGGAACTGTAGATAAAATCCCTCTCATTGATTTTTGTAATATTATTACCTTTTTCTTGCTTTTTTCTTTATTTTAAGGTCTACTTAAGTCAATCAAAAAAGAAGCTGAAAAATCAGCGAAGTTGAACAGGGTATTAATAAAATGTATCTCTTTAGCAATCAAGGGGTGCCATGGCCTCCTGCGGGCTGGAAGCATTTCTCTTCGATTAAAAAATCTTGCGGACAATCTCTGAATAAGGATCCCGAGACAGCAACTATTGTTGGGTTAAGTTATAAGATTGAAGCTAATCCCGTACGTCTTGAGGATGATGACTTATCTTATGTGTATTCTATTGTTGTTGATGGCTGGACATATTCTATCCAAAATGACAGTCAGGAATATCCTGTGATGAGCTTTAACTTGCTCAGTCGATCAGAAGATTCTACGCAAAAGCTACCATATTTATCGAATTTGAGAATACAGGGGAATGCTTCTTTTCTTAATGAAAGGAAAGCACACCGCGCTATTATGGCGGCGTTGTTTTTTATGAAGCAAATCGGTCGAAAGAATGCGCCTGATTATGAACAGATATTAAAGCTCTATCGCTTAGAGAATTCTTTAAATCGTTGTGATTCGTTGGAAAACAGATGTAAACCGATTGCGTTAGATCAGATTGAATCTGATGCATGTGATTATATGATGAAAATTAAAGGCGATTAATCTTCGTCTTCTTCGTCATCATTTTCCTCTTCAATATCATCGAGGCTTTCAATATCATCATCATCGCTCAGTAGATCGGTATCTTCATCATCATTGATAGCGTTAATGCCGATATCTTCTTCTTCATCATCATCTAGTAGAACGGTATCATCAGTATCATCAAGAGCAGTATCATCATCTTTGTCTGTATTATCTTCTGCTTCGGCAGCAGCTTTAGCAGCTTCAAGCCCTTCCTTGACAACTGTCGCACGTGTTTTTCGCGTTTTAATCGCTACTTCGCCCGTAAACTCTGTATTACAAGCGGGACAAATAATTGGGTTTTTGTCGAGATCGTAAAAACGAGCACCACAATTCATACAAATGCGTTTTAATCCTTTAGACATAATATAATTCGTCCCCTTTATTTGATTTAGTAATTATTTAGTTGCCTTGTTTCGCGAGCCTTGTCAAAGCAAAAATTTGGTCAAAATTGAGATTTTTAGGCCATGGATTTTAACTTCAATTAAAGATACACTATGCCACAATATATATCGGATATATTTTAAGGCAAATGGAGGCCTATAAACTATGCAAAAACCTGTTGTAATATGCGGATATAAACGCTCTCCTTTCACTTTTGCAAATAAGGGCGCCTTGGCAAAAGTCAGGCCAGATACATTGGCCGCGGAGGTGATTAAAGCGCTCATCGCTGATACGGGCGTTGATGCCAATGATATTGAAGATATTTTGATGGGATGTGCGTTTCCAGAGGCTGAGCAAGGCTTTAATTTAGCAAAAATCGTGGCGCAACTCGCAGGGCTTCCCAATAGTGTTGCGGGCGCCACAGTAAATCGTTTTTGTGGATCATCGATGACAACGGTTCAAATGGCGGCAGGTTATATTCAAATGAATGCGGGAGATGTTTTTGTTTGCGCGGGCGTGGAAAGCATGAGCCGTATTCCAATGGGTGGTTTTAACCCTATGCCGAACCCCGATATGATGGCAATCAATCCTGCGGCGTATGTTGGTATGGGCGAGACAGCGGAAAATTTAGCAAAAAAATACAAAATTGATCGGGATGCGCAGGAGAATTTTGCCGTTAGTTCGCAAAATAAGGCTTCTACTGCACAAGAGACTGGTAAATTCAAAGATGAAATTGTGACGATTGGCGAGGTGAGCGAAGATGGCTGTATACGGGCAGGCTCCACTAAAGAGGGCTTAGAAGGTTTAAAACCTGCCTTTGATGTTGATGGGACAGTAACGGCCGGAACGGCGTCCCCGTTGACCGATGGTACAGCGGCTGTATTGATTGCTTCTGAAGAATATGCGAAGAAACACGGACTTCCTATTTTAGCGCGCATCAAATCAGTCAGTGTTGCAGGGTGTGATGCGTCAATTATGGGGATTGGCCCTGTATGCGCTACACAAAAAGCGTTGCAACGGGCAGGTTTGACAATTGATGATATTGAGGTGGTGGAGTTAAATGAGGCTTTTGCGGCGCAAGCTCTATCTGTTTTACATGATCTGAAACTCCCAGAAGATAAAGTGAATTTGGATGGTGGCGCGATTGCAATTGGTCATCCTTTAGGGGCATCTGGTGCGCGTATCACAGGAAAGCTTGCAACATTGATGAAACGTGAAGGTAAAAAAGTTGGCCTTGCGACGATGTGTATTGGTGGCGGTCAAGGAACGGCGATTATTTTAGAGAGCGTTTGATGTCCGAAACAGATTTAGAAGCGATTAAAGAACGCAATGCGCGTGTCGAAGCGGATAAAGCTTGGGAGACGTCTTGGGCGCGTCGCTTATTTATCGCTTTGGTAACGTACATAATAGCAGCGTATTACATGCATAGCGTAGGTTTAGGGAATGCTTTATTGGGTGCATTTGTACCAACAGGCGGATATTTACTCTCAACACTATCTTTGTCTTTTGTAAAAAACTTTTGGTTAAAGAATATCTATAAGAAATAGGGAATAGAAACATGACAATCAATAAAGTTGCTGTTATCGGAGCAGGTTTGATGGGAAGCGGTATTGCCGCACAGATTGCCAATGCGGGTGTGCCGGTTGTGCTTTTAGATATTGTTCCAAAAGAGGCGGGGAGCGACAACGCCGCGACAGGGAATAAAAAAAGTGCTGAAGATCGTAATGTGATTGCAAAAAGCGCGGTTGCAAAAATGTTAAAGGCAGATCCTGCGCCGTTCATGTCAAAGAAGAATGCGAAATTGATTGAGGTTGGTAATCTTGAAGATGATCTTGATAAAATCTCTGACTGTGATTGGATTGTTGAAGTTGTTTTAGAAGATATTAAAATTAAGCACGCGACGTACGAGAAAATTCAAAAACATCGCAAAAAAGGCTCTATCGTCACATCTAATACATCAACGATTCCTTTGGCGAAATTGGTTGAAGGGCAGAGTGATGATTTTGCCAAAGATTTTATGATTTCTCATTTTTTCAATCCGCCGCGCTATATGCGCCTTTTGGAAATTGTTGTTGGCGATAAAACGCGCGATGATGCCGTTGAAACGGTTCGCGATTTTTGTGATGTACGTCTTGGTAAGGGCGTTGTCTTTTGTAAAGATACGCCAGGCTTTATTGTAAACCGCCTTCTTGTATTTTGGATGCAGGCTGCCGTGAATGCAGCTGTAGAAGATAATGTGCCTTTAGAGGTCGCTGACGCCGTCATGGGTAAGCCTATTGGCGTGCCAAAAACAGCCGTCTTTGGGCTTATTGATTTGGTCGGTGTTGATTTGATGCCTTATCTTTCAAGTTCAATGCTATCCAGCCTTCCAGAAGATGATCAGTACAGAAAAATCTATAAGGATTATCCCTTTGTGGGTCAGATGATTGAAGCGGGTTATTCGGGGCGTAAAGGTAAAGGCGGATTTTACCGTCTTAATCCAGATGCGCCAAAAGGCACGAAAGAAAAGCAAACGCTGGAATTGAATGCAGATCAATTTGATGAAGGCCAGTACCGTAAATCAAATAAACAAAAATTAGAATCTGTAAGTGCAGGTAAAAAAGGTTTGCGCGCTGTTGTGGAAACGGACGATCAAGGCGGTGCGTACGCATGGAAAGTTCTTTCACAGACTTTATCTTATGCCGCGTCACTTGTGCCGCAAATTGCTGATGATATTGCTGCCGTTGATGAGGCGATGCGCCTTGGGACGAATTGGAAAAAAGGCCCGTTCGAGATGATCGATCAGCTCGGCCCTAAATGGTTTGCGGACAAACTACGCGCGGAAGGCATGGATGTGCCTGCACTTCTTGACGCTGTGGGTGAGGGTGCTTTCTATCGTGTTGAAGACGGTAAATTGCAAGCCTTTGGTACAGATCGAAAATATCACGACGTACAACGCAATGACGGCGTACTTCTTTTACGTGATATCAAACTATCAAGTGAGCCTGTCATTAAAACAGCAAGCGCAAGTGTTTGGGATATTGGTGATGGTGTTCTTTGCGTTGAATTTACTGGGAAAATGAATGCGCTGGATGAGCATGTATTTGCCGCGTATCACAAAGCGATTAAACTAATCGGCGATGGTTCAGGTGATTATAAGGCGATGGTGATCTATAATGAAGGCTCCCATTTTTCTGCGGGAGCGAACCTTGGTTTGGCGATCTTTGCGATGAATATTGCGATGTGGCCAGCGATTGAAGAGCTTGTCTCTGGTGGTCAAAAAGTTTATAAAGCACTTAAATACGCGCCATTTCCTGTTGTATCTGCGCCTTCTGGTATGGCGCTTGGTGGCGGGTGTGAAATTCTTCTTCATTCTGATCACGTGCAAGCGCACGCAGAGACGTACACGGGTCTTGTTGAGGTCGGTGTCGGTTTGATCCCTGGTTGGGGCGGCTGTAAAGAAATGGTTCTGCGTTATCAGGCAGAAGAACAAAATAATTACGATAAAGCCGTTGGCGGCGTGACAGGTGAAAAAACAATTTGGTTTAGCCCAAAGACAACACCGATGGGCGCCGTGCGTAAAGCCTTTGAAACAATTGCTTTGGCGAAGGTTGCAAAGAGCGCGCAAGAGGCTAAAGAGATTAAATATTTAAAAGATACGGATGGCATCACGATGAATCGTGATCGTCTTTTATATGACGCGAAGAAAAAAGCATTAGAACTCGCCAAAGGTTATGAAGCGCCAGCACCCGTTGAAGAAATTCGTCTTCCTGGTCCTACAGGAAAGCTGGCTCTTGATATGGCGGTTTCAGATCTCCAAAAATCAGGTAAAGCAACGGCTTATGATGGCCCGGTGTCACAGGCTGTTGCGGCTGTTCTGACGGGTGGCGATAAAGCCGATTGGACAAACCCATTGCATGAAGATGATGTTTATAAGCTTGAGCGTGAAGAGTTTATGAAGCTTATCCGTAATGAAGGCACGCAACAACGTGTTGAACATATGCTAACAACAGGTAAACCGCTTAGGAATTAACTATTATCCATCATGAACTTTTGAAAAGAAGATTGTACTGCCTGCATGATTTCTTCCATTGGTGCAGGTGTATTGCTTTCTTTAACGGCTGCTCCGCAAGATTTACAGCTGATCATGCCACCATCAATAACGATTAAATTTTCATGACCATTTGTCGCTAAAGCCTCGGCGAGTTTAAAAGCACGCGGGCCAGCCTTACAAAGAATATATGTTTCTTTATCTGTTTTAGGGTGCTCTTTGACATTTATTTCATGAAGCGGTGTATGCGTCACAGGGTAATCTAAAGACAGGTTTTCAAATTCGATAGCTGTACGTATATCGAGAATGTTGAGATTGCTGTTTTCTTTTAAAACGCTAACAAAGTCATTTGCGTCGATTATACCAATTTGAGTCATTATCCTCTCCAATAAAAAACGGACTATATTTCTATAGCCCGTTTTAGCAATTCTTTATGTAGAAATAAAATTATTTCGTGCGGTGTGTGAATTGTGGCTCTGCACTTTGCATCATAATTTTTTCTTCTGCTGGCGCTGGAGCGGGAGCAGGTTCAGCAACAGGTGCGGGAGCAGGCGCGGCCATGACAGTTTTTGGTCTGCTTGTTGCTGTACGCTCATTTGAATAAGGTGCACAACCGATTGTTTGTTGATCGGCACAAAGGCCATTTTGTGATATTTGACCGCAAGCTGATAATGTTCCGATAGCGGCTACTGAGAGCGCTAGAAGTGATAGATTTTTCATTGTTAAGTCCTTGTTTAAGTTTAGTTTTTAATTATTTTTTATAAATAGAGTTATTGCCTCTACGTGTTATCCACAGGGGCAATATAGTCACCTAATCTTGAAAAAACAAGAAATTTGGCATGTGTTGAGAAATACTCTAACGGCGATCGCTTAAAAAACGACGTTCTAAGTGTGTAAGAAGATGCTTCTCACTTAGCTCTTCGCCCGTCAGTGATTTTACCATAGCAAGAGCATCAACAGAGCGCCCTTTGCTATGAATATTATCTTTAAGCCAAGAACCCATTCCTTCGAATTGCCCTTGTTCGATTTGATCGCGAAGATCAGGTGTTGTTTCAAAAAGTTTATTTTGCATTTGCGCAGCAATAATGTGCGAAAGGGTATTGGTTGGAATAAAACCAAAGCGTCCTGTAAACCAATCAGGATTTTGAAGCACACCATCTGTTAAACCTTTTGGTTCTAATCCGATTAAAGTACGACTTTCTTCATTCCAGCGTTCTTGTAAATCATCAACTTTTAAATCACCGTTAATTAAATCACGCTCAATGCGATAACGGAGAATATCATGGAAAATTTTGCTAATTTCCCCTGCTTCATTACGCATTGTTGTTTTACTAACGTGTTTTTTAAGTTGGTATAGATTTTCAGGATTAAACGATTGATTATTAAATTGCCTAAAAACTCCTTCTGCACGAACAGAAATAAAATTGAAAAATTGTGGTGTTCTTCCAATCATTGTTTCATACAAGATACTCAATGCATTCATAATGAGCGCACCTTGATCTTGTCCAACAGGTTGTGTATGCCAATCAGCAGGTAAGTTTTGTAAGTATAGACCGCGCGCGCCTTGATAGAGCGTGTCTTCAAGAGAATCAAGGAATGTGTTGCTATCACCACAACGTACCAAAATTCTTGCATCCTGTGCGCTTCCGCCGGTCATTGGCGCAAGGTTGGTTGTAAAAATATCGCCACGATTAAAATCAAACCCCATAAGCTCAAGAATTGTTTTATTGAGCCACATTTGATCTTCTTTTGAAAAATCTCCTTTGAGTTTTAATGGTGCAGGTTGTGATGCTTGTTTATTTAACGCTTTTACATGTAAGTCCTGAAGGGGACTTAAAAGATTATCATAAAGTGTATCCATTTCATTTTCTGAAATGTCACTCGCATATCCTAAAAGAAGGGCTTTATAAGGTGTGCGAGTTTCAAATTTCTTTTGTTTCAACTCGCCAATACGTTTGTAAAGATCAACAACCTGACTGATATAATTTTTTGCTTCATTCCAATCACCGCTTTTTAATACCTGCTTATGTTTCCGTCTTCCTTGGTTAGACACTTGAACAGAGGCTAAATATAAATCTGGCGTGAGGGCAGCTAAGTGAGAATGAATACGGCGCATCTCACGTAAGTTTGCTAAGTCCCATTCATTCCAATTTTCACTATTATTAGTTGCTTGAGATTGTACTTGATCTAATAATTTTGTGACTGTTGGTGTTGTTGTTTCGGCGTAAATTCTTTTTGTGATTGATGAAATATCATTGATGCGTCTTTCAAGTCCGCCAAAAGGCATCGATGTCATCATGTCTGTTGCAAGTGTGTTACGGATAGAAAACATCGTATTAAGGTTTGCAAAATAGTATTTTAAATCTTGGTATCCTGCAGCAGGTTCTGTTGTTGCATCTTGTGGAGCCGTATCATTCATTTTCTTATTATCCTTTATAAGGTGTAAATTCCAACAATAGTATACAATGTCTTAAATCAGTTAAGAATGACTTAATATTCTCTGACTATACTTTTTGTAGGAGAAAAGAAATGTTCTGGAAAAAGAAAGAACCTAAAAAGGATAAAAAGCCATCACGCGAAGAGATTTTGGCGCAAGCAAAGGCTAATGCTTCTGCGGCTCGTGAAGAGATTGGCGATGATACACTTGATAAAATAAGAGAAGCGCTTCTTAAGAAAGAAAATTCTCCTTTTGCGCAGGCAAAAAAGCGTATTGAAGCCATGGATCATGATAAAGTGCGTGATAATGTCTCTCTATGGATGCGAGAAGACGATAAAGAATAGAAACCCTTGATCAATAGTGATAAAATTATTTTTAGAATATCATTCTAGGAGAACCCTTAAGACATGCCTATATATCAAGCCCCTTTAGAAAATATTAAGTTCATTTTAAATGATGTTCTTAACGCTGAAACTTTAACCGAAATACCTGGATATGAAGAAGCTACGCCAGAGCTTGTTGAACAGATTCTAGAAGAGGGCGCAAAGCTTTGTGAGAATGTTTTGTTCCCGATTAACCAAAGTGGTGATGAAGAAGGCTGCGGTTTTGATAATGGTGAAGTTACAACGCCAAAAGGTTTTAAAGAAGCTTATCAAGAATTTACCGAAGGCGGCTGGTGCAGTGTTTCTGGTGATCCAGAATATGGCGGTATGGGGCTGCCTCAACTTGTAAACACTGTGATGCAGGAAATGATTTGTTCAGCGAATTTTTCTTTTGGAATGTATCCAGGTTTATCACAGGGGTGTTATGAAGCAATTCATCATTATGGCACTGATGAACAAAAAGATACGTATTTGCCAAAGCTTTTAACAGGTGAGTGGTCGGGAACAATGTGTTTGACCGAACCGCATTGTGGAACAGATCTAGGTTTGATTAAAACGAAAGCTGTTGATAATTCTGATGGGTCTTATGATATTACAGGAACAAAGATATTTATCTCTGCAGGTGAGCATGATTTAACGGAAAACATTATCCATCTTGTGCTCGCGCGCTTACCTGATGCACCAGAAGGGGTGAAAGGAATCTCTCTTTTTGTTGTACCAAAGTTTTTACCAGAAGATATGAGTCGTAATCCGATTGATTGCGGATCAATTGAACATAAAATGGGCATTAAAGCCTCTAGCACTTGTGTGATGAACATGGACAATGCCAAAGGTTGGCTCGTTGGCGCGCCTCATAAAGGTTTACGCGCGATGTTTACCATGATGAACGCAGCGCGTCTTGGTGTTGCGATGCAAGGGCTTGGTATTGCTGAAGTGGCTTATCAAAATGGTTTGGCATATGCAAAGGATCGCCTTCAAATGCGCGCGCTTGATGGTGCAAAATATCCAGACAAGCCTGCCGATCCAATTATTGTTCATCCTGATGTGCGCCGTATGCTTTTAACATCTAAAGCATTTTGTGAAGGATCGCGCGCGCTATCATATTGGGTAGGAATGAATCTTGATATTTCATTGAAGCACCCTGATGAAGCAGAGCGTCAAAAGGCAGATGATTTGGTTGCATTATTGACACCAATTATTAAAGCCTATCAAACGGATATGGGTTTTGAAATTTCATCTCTTTCAATGCAAATTCATGGCGGTCATGGATATATCGCCGAATATGGCGTGGAACAGTATGCGCGTGATGCGCGTATTGCGATGATTTATGAAGGTACAAATGGCATTCAGGCACTTGATCTTGTTGGGCGTAAAATGGGCGCCCATATGGGGCGTTATTTACGCCGTTTCTTCCACCCGGTCAGTGAGTTCATTGAAGAGAATCAAGAAAATACGGAGTTACAGGAATTTTTATTTCCGCTTGCCAAAAGTTTTGCGAAATTACAACAATCTACGGCCATTATCGCTCAAAAAGGTCTTAAAGATCCAAATGAAGCAGGAGCGGCCTCTGTTGATTATTTACGCCAATTTGCCCTTGTGGCGATGGGGTATATGTGGATACAGATGGTGCAGGCTGCGCAGAAGAAACTTTCTGAAGGAACGGATAGCGCGTCTTTTTATGAAGCAAAGATCAAAACGGCGCGTTTTTTCTTTACTCGTATGCTGCCCGAAGCTGATTGGCATTTCAAAGCCATTATGGCGGGGGCAGATAGTCTAATGGAGCTTGACGAAGATCAATTCTAGGAGTAATCCGTACAGATGACTGATCGCGTACTTACTGAAGATGAAATAAAAATAGCCTTAAGAAAAGGTGATGCACGAGCACAAGAAATTCTGTCTAAGTCGGATTTAGTGTTAAAAGAGCAGTTTGATCAAGCAGTTTGGGCAGCAAAACACTGCCTAGATAATTTTGGTTTATCTGAATTCAAAGTTCGTAAAAATGATAAACAATCAAAAGATTTCTTAAAAATTATGTTGTTAGGTTCTTTTAAAGCGGTTCAGTGTGTTGAAGTCCTGCAAACAGAATTGAATCGAACAGAGACGTCACTTTTATTAGAAGGCAGAGCATCTGATCTTCAGATGGCTTTATTGAGAGCCGTTACGGTATATAAAACAAATGGTGAGGATGATAGCGTTTCATTTTGTGCACAACGCATGATCTCTGAATATAGAGGATGTGAGGAAGTACCTCTAGGAACTCCTTCTATTCTTTCAATTTCTCGCGCTTCATAAAAGAATAATGAAAATCATCAAATCTCAAATTGAGTTAGATAAGTTGCGTGAAGAAAGCCCCTCTCTTTCTTTTGTGCCGACGATGGGCGCTCTGCATGAAGGACATTTATCTTTAGTGCATGAAGCCCTTAAACAGAGTGATACGGCTCTTGTTAGTATATTTGTTAACCCAACACAGTTTGCACCTGGAGAGGATTTAGATTCTTACCCGCGTACATTGGATGAAGATATTAGAAAATTAGAAGAGGTTGGAGTGCAGGCACTTTGGCTACCATCCGTTGAGGATATCTACTCAAATGGTGTTGATGCTGATATTCATATTGCGGGCGTGTCCGAGCCACTGGAGGGCGAGTACCGACCACATTTTTTTGATGGGGTGGCGACAGTTGTCGCACGCTTATTTGATTCTGTAAAACCAGATAAAGCCTTATTCGGTGAAAAAGATTTTCAGCAATTACAGGTAATTAAAAAAATGGCTCAAGAGCTCAATATGTCTATCGATATTATCGGTGTTCCAACAGTTCGGGATAAAAATGGTTTAGCTTTATCTTCGCGTAACCTTTATCTATCAGAGACCGAATACAGTATTGCCATTCAACTTAATAAAGTTTTAAGGGAATTAGCGCATGGTGATATTGATGAAGATGCAGCTTGTGAAAAGTTGCTAAAAATAGGTTTCGATAAAATTGATTATTGTACGGTTCGAAACGCTGAAACGTTTACAAAAGAAGGGGATTTAACTCGTGTTTTAGCAGCAGTTTGGTTAGGACGTACAAGATTGATCGACAATATGCCAATTAACGTATAATTTAATTTATTGAGTAATAATAAGTATTTAAAGGAGTGGGGAATGTCCTTAGAAGAAGTAACAGAAATGATGAAGGCTAAAATGGCTCTTGCTGCAGGTTTAGATGCTAAGGTTAAGTTTGATTTTGGTGATGACGGTTTGATTTTTGTCGATGCAACGCAAAATCCAGCAGAATTAAGTCATGATGATGATGATGAAGATGCAGATTGCACCCTTCGGTGTTCTCTTGATACTTTCAAAGGGTTTATGGCCGGTACGCAAGATCCAACAATGGCTTTTATGATGGGTAAACTAAAAGTTGATGGCTCTATGGGTTTAGCGATGAAGCTAAATGCTATTATTGAAGATTAAAATTTATAATTTAAACCGAGTGCTAAAATACCTACAGACCCATCCGTATTTGCTGTTATGTTCGCTAGACCTGAATTACGATTTAGATTTATTTTTTCGCTACTAATATCAATATAGGTTGCAGCCATATCAAGCTCTAAATTTGGCCTAATATTATAGGTCGCCCCAGTGCTAAACCAGTTACGATCTCCATCTGGTGTGCGTGATGTTCGGTATAGATCGCGTGTTGGTGTCGCATCATATTGATAACCTGCACGGACTGTCCAATCTTCATTGATGTCGTATTCTCCACCAACTGCAAATGTCCATGTCGTTTGGTAGTTTTGCTTAATGTTGCTGATGGTTCCACCTGTCGTATTCTTGGCATGAATATCTTCAAAATTATTCCAGCCAAACCATGCCGCTTGACCAAAAACTTTGAACCTATCGCTTATATCTTGTGTAACGCCGAACGTTGCTATGTCAGGCAAGTTAAGGTTTGCTGTTCCTGCTATGTTAAAATTTCCTGCGCTTAATCCTTGGACGCTTATACGTCCATCAAGAGTATGGCTAATAGCTGACCGATAATGCGCGCCGATTGTTGTATTTTTGAGAGGTTTGAGTTTTATGCCAATATTGTAACCAAAGCTCCAATCATCACCTTCTAATTTGCTTACACCCTCTGAGACAACGTTGCTAATAGCTGATTCTAATACGGCATCGGTGTATTGAGCATCAAGACCGCCGCCAATTGATAGCCAATCTGTTGCTTTAAAGGCCATGACGGGAGATATATTGATAGTAGTAAGTTCAGTTTTAGTTGAGTCGTATCGCCCAAACCATCCATCATTATAATCGTTGGCAAGTCCGAATGGTGCATTAATACCTAAACCCATCCAAATTTTATTATCGAGTAATGGTGTTGTAGCATAAAAATTAGGAACAGGGGTTGCTGAATAAGGGTTTCCACCATTATTACTTGCTATGGGCGCGCCAAAAAATGTTGATCCTGTGTTTGTTAAATTAGCGCTAGGGAAAAGGATATGTGTTCCGATGTTAATTTGAGCGCCTTCTAAATCCGTCATACCTGCAGGGTTAAAGAAAACGGTGCTGGCATCCTTAAGGGATGTTACAGAGTTGGAGAAGGCTGATCCCAAACCTTTTACGGATTGTTCTTGGATATAAAATCCTGCTGCGTAAGTGTGGGGGGCAATAAATAGAACACCGCTTAAAAAAGCTGGTAAAAAAATTGCTTTTTTAACAATATAAATAATAATTTACCTCATGTTTTTTATAAATATTTTTTTATACGCTTCACCATATCTTCTGCTGTATCGTCAATTTTAAATATATAATAGAGCGTATCATCAGGTCCCATGAAATAGATAAACGAAGAGTGATCCATGGTGTATTCTTGCATTGTATCATCTTTAACTTTTGCTGCATATATTTTGTATGCGTTTTTTGCTGTTTCAATTTGTTTAGGTGTTCCTGTTAAACCAACTAAGTTTGGATGAAAAAGACTAACATAGCCTTTCATCGTTTCTACGGTATCGCGCTCTGGGTCTACTGTTATAAAGAGAGGTTTTATTTTTTCTCCAGTTTTACCCAATTCGTTTAAAGCCATAGTGATTTTTTGTAATTCTGTAGGGCAAATGGCTGGGCAATAAGTAAAGCCAAAATATATGCAGAGATAATTATGGTTTTAAGCAATTCGGAAAGTTCAGA
>PANS01000057.1 GCA_002708415.1 Micavibrio sp.
AAAATAACAAAAAATATGGAGGCACGAGCCGGAATCGAACCGGCGTACGGGGAGTTGCAGTCCCCTGCATAGCCACTCTGCCATCGCGCCATATTATTTTTAGATATCTTGCAATATCAAGCAAAATAGGTGATACCACTGTTCAAACAGAAAATCCACCGCTTAAATGGATGTTTTTGAAGAAAGATATTGAAGTATTTATGTTGTGGGTATGTCTGTGGAAAACTTCTGGTATCTCTTTATTTTTTAAGGTAAAAAGAATGCGTAAAATATAGTTTTTACCGTCTTACTTAAGTCAATTTAATCAAGGTTATAAAATGCAGAACTTTAAACAAATGCGCGAAAATATGGTCGATTGCCAAATTCATCCTATGGGAGTTGCATCTGAAGATATATTGGATGCTTTTGCCAGTGTGCCGCGTGAAGCGTTTGTTCCTGAAAACTTACAAAGTGTGGCCTATTGCGATGAAGATATAGAGGTTTGCGAAGGACGTTATCTTTTGGAGCCTTCTGTTATGGCACGTATGTTGCAGTATGCAAAGCCAGCTAGTGATGACGTTGCATTGACGATTGGATCTGGCGCAGGCTATACGGCGGCGCTCCTTTCTAAGATAGTGAGCACGGTTGTTTCTTTAGAGGAAGATCCAGCTCTTATAGAGAAATCTCAAGCAGTTTGGGATGAGTACAGTTTTTGTAACATTGTGGGGCTAAGCGGGGTTTTAACTGAAGGCGCACCTAAAAATGCACCATATTCACTCATCATCATCAATGGTTGTGTTTCTACCATTCCAGATTCGATAAAAGCACAATTAGCGCCTAATGGAAGAATGTTGGCTATTATTCAGTCGAAAGATGAGGGGATTGGTCGTGCTACCCTTATAGAATGCAATGGAAAGAATGAATATTCTTCACGTGTTTTATTTGATGCCAGCACACCTTATTTATCGGGCTTTGAGCCTTGCGATAATTTTGAGTTTTAAACGTGATTTATCGCTTTAAAAAAATATTGCAATCATCTGTTTTTGCAGGATTGATTTGTTTGGGAGGGCAGGTTATGGCAGAAGATTCTGATGGCAATTTTATTCCGAATCCTGCAACCGTTTCAAAGATTTCTCAAAGTTTAAGTAAAAACGTAGAAGAGAGTGCTGGGCTTTTATCGGCTTGGGAAAATACGGACGTTCATTTGTATGAAGTTCTCGCAGAAACTTATAATAATAACCCCACATTATTGGCGCGTCGTGCTGAATTTATGGCAGTGAAAGAGCAATTACCACAGGCTCAATCAGGTTTTAAACCGAATGTGAATGGTAATGCCAGCATTACCTATGCAAAAACAAAGACAGAGGGAGAAAATTTTTTTGGCACAGAGGGAGGGCGTACAGCTAAGAATATTGAGTTAAGTCTTGAGCAGCCCCTATTCAAAGGTGGGAGTACACTGGCTAATATAAAGGGGGCAAATGCTGTTATTGCAGCTCAAAGGGCGCTAACATATTCCAATGAACAGAATGTCATGCTGGAGGCTGTAACGGCATATGTTGATGTAATGTTGTCACAAGCTTCGTTGGAACTGACACAAAACAATATGTCTTTGATTGAGCTCGAACTACGCCAATCGCAAGCTCGATTTGATGTTGGAGAATTAACGCGTACAGATGTTGCGCAGGCTAAAGCGCGTTTAGCTTTAGCCGAATCTAATTTAACGCAGGCTAAGGGCGATTTAAACAGTAATATTGCCCTTTATCAGGAAATAACCGGTGTGGCGCCAGATATGGATAGCATGGCTTTGCCTATAAGTGTTCTTGAATTGCCCGAATCAAAAGAGGAGGCTATGCGTCTGGCAGAATTGCAAAATCTCTCTGTGATACTGGCTGAAAATACTGAAATTGCAGCGCAATACGATATTGATAGCGTTTTTGGCGAGCTTTTGCCTCAATTATCAGCAACAAGCTCTTTAGGTCGGGATTATACGCCATATTCTTTTGTAGATGAGCAAAGTTCTTTAAGTGTTGGTGTGAAGGCGACCTTGCCCCTTTATCAGTCTGGTGCAACACGCTCACGCTTAAGGCAAGCCAAACAGGTTGCTAATCAGCGCTTTTTAGAGGTCCATGAAGTAAAAAATGAAGCTCGCCGTGAGGCTGCGACGAATTATGCGCTTTGGCTGACTGCTAAGGCAGAGATCAAGTCTCGAAAAGCGCAAGTGGAGGCCGCAACAGTTGCTAGAGAAGGCGTTCAGTATGAGGCCGAATTTGGTGAAAGAACGACGCTTGATACACTTGATGCAAACCAAGAATTATTGAATGCACAGTTAGATCTTATAAAATCTAAACGAAATGAGGTAGTTACAAGATTTTCTTTAGCTAAAACTTTAGGAATTCTAACACCGCAAAACCTTGATTTATATGAGGACAGATAATTTTTTGTCCTATATAGCCTTTGACAAGCTTTTTTCTATAGAACACACTTGCAGGGTTATAACTCTTATAAACTATTCTTAAGAAAAGCTTATTATATGTCTGATAATCAACCTGAAGCCGAAGAACCATCGATCGAAGAAATCTTAGCCTCTATTCGTCAAATCATTTCAGATGATGATGAGGAAGGTGTGGAGGCCGCTGAAGAAGAGGTCGCTGAGGAATCTACGCCAAGCGTAGAGGCAGAGCCTGAAGACGATGTTCTTGAGCTAACAGATGAACTTAAAGACGAAATGGAAATCGATTTTATTGATACAGAAGAGGAAGAAGAATCGGTCTTTGTTGCAGAGGAAGATGTTGATGTCTATGAACCTCCTGCACAAGAGGCACGTTCTTTTGACCCAACACCATCGTCAATTCTTTCTGATTCTGCACAATCCGCAACAATGTCAAGCCTTTCCAAGCTTGTTGGCAATGTGCCATTAAACCGTCGTGGTTATGATGGTATTACGCTTGAAGACATCGTGCGTGAGCTATTGAATCCAATGCTGCGCGATTGGATGGACGATAACTTGCCACCAATGGTTGAGCGTATTGTTCAAAAAGAACTTGAGAAGCTCGCACGCCGCGCAATGGATGAGTAATTTAAACGCTTTCCAACCCTTCTAATCATTGCTTTTTAGGCCAAATCCCTTTAAATAAAAGACGATTTTATTTAGCTGCTATCTTGCGGCCATTTTATTGAGGAATATCCATGTTAGAAAAAACATTTCAGCCTGCTGAATTAGAAGAGCGTCATTATCAAGAATGGGAAGAATCTGGTCACTTTAAATGTGATCCGAGCAGTAAAACTGATCCTTTTACGGTCATGATGCCGCCACCAAATGTGACGGGTAGTCTTCACATGGGGCATGCGCTGAATTGTACGTTGCACGATATCCTTGTGCGTTGGAACCGTATGAAGGGTAAAGATACGCTTTGGCAGCCTGGTCTTGATCATGCGGGGATTGCGACACAAATGGTTGTTGAACGTAATCTCGCAGAAGACAATATTGATCGTCGGGATCTGGGACGTGAAGAGTTCATCAAAAAAGTGTGGGAATGGAAAGAGCAGTCTGGCGGTACAATCGTTGGCCAGCAAAAGCGTTTAGGCACAACACCCGATTGGGAGCGTGAGCGCTTTACTATGGATGAAGGTCTGTCAAAGGCCGTGATTAAAGTATTTGTACAGCTCTATAATGAAGGTCTTATTTACCGTGATAAACGTCTTGTGAATTGGGATCCTAAATTCCAAACATCCATTTCTGATCTTGAGGTAGAACACAAAGACATTAACGGTTCTATGTATCATGTTCAGTACCCATTAGAAGAGGGTGGAGGCTTTATTAACATCGCCACAACGCGTCCAGAAACTATTTTGGCTGATGGTGCCATTGCTGTTAACCCTGATGATGAGCGTTATAAAGACCTTGTTGGCAAGTTTGCTGTTGTGCCTGTTTGTGATCGCATTATTCCAATTATTGCGGATGAATATGTAGATGCAGAGTTTGGATCAGGGGCTGTTAAAATTACTGCGGCGCATGATTATAACGACTTTGAAGTTGCTAAACGCCATCCAGATAAGAATATTGCTCTTATCAATCTCCTTACTCCAGATGGAAAGATGAATGAAAACTGTCCTGAAGCCTATGTGGGCTTGGACCGTTTTGAAGCGCGCAAGAAGATTGTGAAAGATCTTGATGAATTAGAGTACCTAATTAAAGTTGAAAAGCATAAGCACCAAGTTCCTTACGGAGATCGTTCGGGCGTAGTTGTTGAGCCATACCTAACGGATCAATGGTATGTCGATGCTGAAAAAATGGCTATTCCTGCGATTGAAGCCGTTGAAACAGGTAAAACAGAATTTATTCCGAAGAATTGGGAAAATACATATTTTAGTTGGATGAAAAACATCCAGCCATGGTGTATTTCACGTCAACTTTGGTGGGGGCATCAAATTCCTGCATGGTATGACGAAGAGGGGAAAGTATATGTTGCCGCGTCTGAAGAAGAGGCACAAGAGCAAGCGGGCGCAGATAAGAAGCTAACGCGTGATCCAGATGTCCTTGATACATGGTTTAGTTCGGCTCTATGGCCATTTTCAACACTTGGTTGGCCTGATAAAACACCTGAACTTGATAAATACTATCCTGGTGACACACTGATTACTGGTTTTGACATTATTTTCTTCTGGGTTGCTCGCATGATGATGATGGGTATCCATTTCATGGATGATGTGCCGTTTAAGAAGGTCTATATCCATGCACTTGTACGTGATGGAAAAGGCCAAAAAATGTCTAAATCCAAGGGGAATGTTATTGATCCTCTTGATTTGATCGAAAAATATGGTGCAGATTCATTACGCTTTACACTGGCGGCGATGGCGGCGCAGGGGCGTGACGTGCGTCTGTCCGAAGACCGTGTGGCCGGATATCGTAACTTCACAACCAAATTGTGGAATGCGGCGCGTTATTGCGAAATGAACGAAGCATTACCGCAGGCTGATTTTGACCCAACAAGCGTTCAACACACGCTGAACCATTGGATCATTGGTGAGGTAATTGATTGTCAGGCGGCGATTAACAAAGCTTTAGAAAGCTATCGTTTCAATGATGCAGCTAATGCGGCGTATCAGTTCGTTTGGGGAACTTTTTGTGATTGGTATCTTGAATTTACAAAACCACTTATTAGTGGTGAGGATGAAGTAGCAAAGGCAGAAGTGCGTGCAACAACGGGCTGGGTGCTAGAGCAGATTTTAAGACTGCTGCATCCAATGATGCCCTATATCACGGAGGAACTTTATGCTTCGATTGCTAAACGTGAAGAGGGTGACTTACTGATTGGTTCTAAATGGCCGGATTACAGCGCAATTGAGCGCGACGAATGTGCCGCCAAGAAAATTGGTTGGGTGATGTCTATTATCTCTGAGATTCGTTCTGTGCGTGCAGATATGAATGTTCCAGCTAAAGCGCAGGTTGCTTTATTGGTTAAAGATGCTTGTGACATGACGAAGCAAGGGTTTGAGGCCTTTGGAGAGGTCATGCAGAAGATGGCGCGTTTAGAGAGTATTGATTACGCAGATGAAGCGCCTAAGGGCTCTATTCAGACTGTTGTTGATAATACGACGCTTATTTTGCCAATTGCCGATCTTATTGATCTGGATCAGGAGCGTGAGCGTCTACAGAAAGAAATCGATAAACTGGATGATAATATTAAGAAAATCTCGGGGCAGCTTGATAATCAAAACTTTGTTGCCAATGCCCCCAAAGAGGTGATTGACGAGAAAAAAGAGATTGTTGCGAATGATGAGAAAAAGAAAACAAAGCTTCGCACTGCTCTAGAACAATTAAACGCGGCGTAGTTTTTATTGACATAGTTTTACCGCATTGCTTATATTTATTATGGATTTTTGGGTAAGAGCAGAGAGAAGTATACGCACCATCTTTATGGGGAAAGATTGGCGTATTGCTGCGGTAAATCCTGCACATTTGCTGGATTTTCGAGTTAAAGATCTTACGATGGGAAAAATTCAAGAGCGCGTTGATGCAGATTTTGATTCTGGTAGTTTTCCTGTAAAGATCAAGATCGAAACACCAGAAGGGAAAAGGTTTCAATTATCTAGAAGTGGTATGATTTCAGATCATACTATCTGTACGGGAACAATTTCACAAAAAGGTCAACGCTTTCTAACGTTTGATTTAACACAATAAAAAAAGCCGCTTAAAAAAGCGACTTTTCTTTATATCGGCTCATCCCATATAAGTAATTATTTTGTGTCTCCAGACAAGAAAGCACCATATTTGCTTTCGAATTTGTCCAACTGGCCTTTTTCGATAACTTTACCAGTACCACCTTGCCATGCAGGGTGTGTTAAGGGGTCAACGTCAAGCTTAATAACATCGCCTTCTTTACCCATTGTAGAGTGTGTTTTGTATTCAGTTCCATCTGTCATCACAACTGTGATTTCGTGGTAATCTGGGTGAATTTCTGCTTTCATGTCTTTGTCTCCTCAAGTACAACGCTTATCAAGACAACTAAAGATACGCGCCGTTTATTTGTTCTGGTGCATCTTTTATAGAAGGATTCAATAAAATGCAAGCACAGTGGTGGCATCCTGACCATTTTTCTTTAAAAAAGCAGAATTTGGCCGTTCGCGGGCGGATTATTAAGGCCATTCGCCGGTATTTTGACGATCAAAACTTTGATGAGGTGGAAACGCCTATCTTGCAGATATGCCCTGTCATGGATACGCACATCCATGCCTTTAAAACAGAGTTAAAAGGTGTAGACCTGCAGGTTAAAACCACACCATATCTTCACACTAGCCCTGAATTCGATATGAAGAAGTTGATGGTGGCAGGCATTGAAAATCTCTATCAAATTTGTCACGTATTCAGAAATGCAGAAGAATCTAAACGTCACAGCCCAGAATTCACGCTTGTAGAATGGTATCGTAGTAATGCTGACTATAACGATATTATGGACGATTGTGTTGGTTTGCTTCGTTCGTGTGCCGAAGCGGCAGGTATTAGCGAGTATAAACATAAAGATATGGCTTGCGATCCATTTGTTGAATTTGAACGCTTAACGATTAGCCATGCTTTTAAGCAATATACAGATATTGTTTTGGAAGATTATTTGGAAGATCGCGATGGTTTAAAGGCTGCTATCGAAGGATTAGGCCTTCATACGGCGGAAGATGATGCATGGGATGATCTGTTTTTCCGCGTTATGGCAGATAAAATTGAACCTTATTTGGGGGTAGGGAGACCAACTTTTCTCTGTGATTACCCTATTTCGATGGCGTGCTTATCCAAAAAGAAAGACAGTGATCCACGCTTTGCTGAACGTTTTGAACTGTATATTTGTGGTGTAGAACTTGCGAATGCCTTTTCGGAACTGACGGATGCAGATGAGCAATTAAAGCGCTACCACATTGAAATGGACGCGAAAGAACGTTTATACGGAGAAAGATATCCGATCGATGAAGAATTCATTGAAGCTTTAAAATTAGGATTACCAAGAAGTGGAGGGATTGCTTTGGGTGTTGACCGCCTCATTATGCTCGCAACAGGCGCTGAGGATATAAAACAAGTCCTTTGGGCGCCTGTGAGCTCATTTTTATAGAGGTACAATAGAATATGTCATTGCGAGCGGCTATCAGGAGTGCGGCAATCTATAGACTGCTTCGTTTCTTTCGTTCCTCGCAATGACGATTATTCTAGAATCTTATTCGTTAAAGAAAATGTCTGAACGTTTTTTCATTTGAAAACCACGCTTACCATCTTTATAGCAAGGCTCGCTTGAAGCTTTTTTCTTAGCACAGGGTTTTTCAGATTTACCTTTCATACACGGCTTATCTTTACCCATTTTCTTCATGCATGGCTTGTGCTTTTTCATTTCGCCTTTGCAAGGCTCTTTTGCGCCACCTGTTTTTTTGACGCATGTCCCACAATGTGCGTAAGCTGGAGATGTTGTGCCCATTGTGACAAAAGCAAACGTCATAAAAGCCGCCGCAAATAAAATAGTTTTCATCATGATAAATAACCTTTCGAAAAGTTTGTTTGGCTGAATTTTTTGTATTGTAAATGAGTATTGTTATAAATCAAATAGGCTGAAATATATTTTTAGTAATTATCGTTCGCTGGGCAGGGATTACGCGGCACATTTGTTGGATAAGCGGTGATGACTTGTTCGCCATCACGTCCTTTAACAACACGCACATTGATGGTGCCTACTTTTTGTTCAGTCACGTAATAGCCATTACGTTGTTGCTCCCAATTTAAATTGTCATTCGCGGCAATCAGCTCAATTTTTTTAATAACGGTTTGCTCATCCCAATACTTTGGAAATTCTGATTTGCAGGGCTTGCCCACTCCATAAAGATGCCCGCCACCTGTTGCATCACCATATAGAATATGCGTTCGGCGCTGTGACGATATATGACCGGCTTCGTTAAAATCGGGCCGAATGCTTGGCTCTGGGCTTATAGGCTTTGCTGTTTGCTCTGATATGGCCATATCAACATATTTGCTGACATCGCTTTGGGATACGTTTAAGCCAAACCAACTCAGAATGACGACTAGTATAAGGGTAATTAGCCCTTTTTTAGATACTGACAATCCCTTCATTTATTCTTTTAGATCTCTCTCTGTGCTTAGACTAAGGCGTTGATACAAACCTAAACCGACAATCATCAGAACAGACGTGCCTAACAGCAAAACAGGATATAATAGATATTCTGGATTTGTTTTTCCTAAATCAAATATAAAAACAATACCTTCAAGCGCAACCACCAAAGCCACGATAACCATAAATTTTGTAATGGATTCACGTGCTTCTTTGGGTTCACGAAGCTCTCGATCTCTTAAGACTTCTTCTTCCATAATATATTTTGCAACATCAAAAATAGCTATCGATATAACAATCAGACTGACAGCATCTAGTAAAACAGATTGGTCCATAGGAAAAGATGAAAAAGATAGGTAAACTTTTGCGAGAGAGGATATAATAAGCCCTATCGCGATAAGCCCCATACCTATTGCCGCCAGTATATAAAGGCAGTTAGAAAACACACTAAATATCTGGAAATATTTAGTGTGAAATTTATCAAGGATCTTTGTCATCTTACGCTACCTGACTTGCACTGCTTCCAGCCACAGAGGCATCATAAATTTTGCTAATAGCATTACCCAGCGCTGCATCAAACTCTTCGGCGCTTTGTTGAGCTCGAAGGTCATTTGAAAGTGCCCGTGAAAAGCTAGCGATCATGCCGTTATTTTGTGATAGGCGATTACAAGCTTCTTCTAAATCATAGCCGCCAGAAAGAGCAACAACACTGATAACGTTCTTATGGGCAATGAGCTCCGCATAAAAATTTGCTTCTTCAGGCAACGTTAATTTGAGCATCACAAGTTGATCATTAGCAAGAGCATCAAGTTGTTTTAAGATTTCAGCTTTCATTAAAGCTTCACATTGTGCTTTATCGCTCGCGTGAATATTTACCTCTGGTTCAATGATAGGCACAAGACCATTACCTATAATCTGCTTACCAACATCAAACTGTTGTGCAACAAGTGTAGCAATTCCTTCTGCATTGGCGCTGTTAATAACGGAACGCATTTTTGTACCAAAAACACCTGCTTTAACAGCGCGTTCGCATAAGGCATCCAGTTCTGGCATAGGTTTCATGATCTGAGCACCGTTTTCTTCGTCAGCAAGACCTTTGTCGACTTTTAAAAAAGGAACTACATTTAATTTTTCCCAAAGATATGTTGCCGTAGGAATACCGTTAATCGCATCATCCATGGTTTTTTCGAAAAGAATAGCGCCAACAATTTTATCACCGTTAAATTCGGGTGATGTAATAATGCGGCTACGCATTTCATGAACTTTGGCAAACATCTCATCTTCGCCGTTATATTCACTTTCGGTCACGCCATAAGCGGCGAGCGCTTTAGGGGTTGAACCACCACTTTGATCGAGGGCAGCGATAAAGCCTTTGCCCGATGCTATTTTATTCAGTTGTTCTTGATTAGGCATAGTGTTTTCCTTTCTAAACCTTACGCGGCTTCTGATTTAGCAGCAGCGTAACCAACTTCATGCATTTTCTTTGCTGTATCGAGCATTCGGTTTGAAAAACCCCATTCATTGTCATACCAACTCATTACACGGACTAAATTACCATTTATTACTTTTGTTTCATTTACAGCAAAAACAGAAGAGAGGGGATTGTGATTGAAGTCACCAGAAACAAGTGGTTCGTCGTATGTGCCAAGAACGCCATCAAGATCACCACCTGCAGCTGCCAAGATAGCTTTATTAACTTCTTCAACGGTTGTTGAGCGCGTTGTTGTAAATTTAAAATCAATCACGGAAACATTAGGTGTCGGAACCCTGATTGATACACCGTCCAATTTACCATTCAGTTCGGGAAGAACTTTGCCGACTGCTTTGGCTGCGCCTGTTGATGTCGGGATCATATTTACAGCCCCTGCGCGTGCACGGTGAAGATCACTATGTGCGGTATCAACAATGCGTTGATCGCCAGTGTAAGCGTGAATTGTTGTCATGAAACCACTCTCGATACCAATAGCATCATTTAAAGCTTTGGCCATTGGTGCGAGACAGTTTGTGGAGCAAGAAGCATTAGAAACGACCTTATGTTCAGCTGTTAATTTGTCAGAGTTTACGCCGTAAACAACCATCAAATCTTCTTCTTTTCCTGGCGCAGAAATAAGCACTTTCTTTGCACCTGCAGTAATATGCATTGCGGCCTGATCACGCTGTGTAAAAATACCGGTACATTCAAACACGATATCAATGTCTTTTTCACCCCAAGGGAGCTGCGTTGGATCACGCTCTTGAAAGACATCAATATGCTTGCCATCAACAATAATTGTATCTTCATCAATACGCTCAACGCTAAAGCCAAACTTGCCGTGAACACTGTCATATTTAAGGAGGTGTTTATTTGTTTCAAGTGGAGCAAGGTCATTGATTGCAACGATTTCAATATCATCACGACCTGATTCAAAAAGGGCGCGTGTGACGTTACGTCCGATGCGTCCAAATCCGTTAATAGCTACTTTAATTGTCATTTTATTTTCTCCTTTTAAATACGACTATTTAGACTGTCTTTTTTGAACGGCTTCAACGATAGCGTTAGCTGTAATGCCGAAATGTTCGAATAATTCCTCTGCAGGGGCAGAAGCACCAAAGCTATCCATGCCAATGAAAATGCCATGACCACCTATAAGACGATCCCAGCTTTGACGAATACCCGCTTCAACACCAACTTTGATTGAGTTGTTACAAATGAGTGATTGAATATATTCACCATCTTGCTCCCAGAACAAGTCCATACATGGCACAGAAACAACGCGAACGCCGCCGCCAAGTTTTTCAGCCGCTTCGAGAGCAAGTTGAACTTCTGAACCAGACGCAAAGATCGTGACTTCTGGCTCATCACCTTCGCACTCTTCAAGAATATAAGCGCCAAGCGATGATTTGTTTACTGGATCTGCTTCACGCACCGTTGGGACGCCTTGACGTGTTAGGGCAAGAACGGAAGGGGCTGTTGTTGATTTAAGGGCAAGCTCCCAACATTCCACTGTCTCAATGCCGTCACAAGGGCGATAAACATAAAGATTAGGGATAGCACGAAGCGCAGAAAGATGCTCAACAGGTTGGTGTGTCGGGCCATCTTCACCAAGGCCAATGGAATCGTGTGTTAAAACATGGATAACACGCTGTTCCATAAGTGCCGCCAAACGAATGGCTGGACGGGAATAATCAGCAAACTGCATGAATGTACCAGCATAAGGAATAATGCCGCCATGAAGCGCCATGCCGTTCATGATCGCCGCCATGCCGTGTTCACGTACGCCATAGTTAATGTAATTGCCGTGATAATTATCATCACTAATAAATTTAGACGATGTCACTTTTGTATTATTTGAGCCTGTTAAATCAGCAGAACCACCAACCATCGTATGAAGAGGCAGAGCAGGAATTATTTTTTCCAAACATGCTCCTGACATCTGGCGTGTCGCTTTACTTGGTTTTTCTTCTACGATAGTTTCTTTTAACTTTGCGATTTCTTCATCAAGGCTTGAAAGATCAACCTCAAATGATTGTTCATCGGAAGGGCTTTGAGTTCCTAATGAGCGCCACATTGCAAGAATATTGGCAGGAATTTCAAATGGGGCATGTGGCCAATCGAGATTTTCACGAATGCCCGCAATCTCATCATCCCCTGTAATTGCGCCATGCGCTTTTGGTTGACCCTCTAAAGTAGGTGCGCCGTAACCAATTTTTGTTTCACAGCAAATAAGTGACGGCTTCTCAGTTTCATTTTGAGCAATAATAATGGCGTCTTCAATCGCTTTGACGTCATGCCCATCAATTGACTGAATATGCCAACCATAAGCTTCATAACGTTTTTTAACATCTTCTGAAAAGGCGAGGTCTGTTGTTCCATCGATTGTCACTTTATTATCATCATAAAAAGCAATCAATTTTGAAAGGCCTAAGTGTCCAGCAAGAGAGCTAGATTCATGACTGACGCCTTCCATAAGACACCCATCACCAACAAAAACGTAAGTATAGTGATCAACATTCTCGCCGTGTTCAGCGTTCAAAATCCGTTCAGCTAAGGCAAAACCAACAGAATTAGAAATTCCTTGGCCAAGCGGTCCCGTTGTTGTTTCAATCGCCGCATCAAAATCAACTTCTGGGTGACCCGGTGTATGTGATCCTAATTGACGGAAGTTTTTAATTTCATCTAATGTGATTTTTTCATTTCCTGTTAAGTAGGACAGAGAATAGGGAAGCATTGATCCATGACCATTTGAAATGATCAAGCGGTCGCGGTTAAACCAACGCGGGTTCTTTGGATCAAACTGTAAGAATTTAGAATAAAGAACTGTTGCAATGTCTGCCATACCCATTGGCATCCCTGTGTGGCCTGAATTGGCTTTCTTGATTGCATCAACGGATAAAGCGCGAATAGCGTTTGCCATTTGTTTATAATCAAGGCTCGGTGAGCCTGATGGTGCTTGAGTTTCTTGTGGGGCTGTTTGCGCTTGTGACATGCTTTACCTTTATTTGTACTATAGGTGTGAAATTTGCCTGTAATTTGCCCTTTCAAAGCGCGTGGGTCAAGGGCGCTAGAGACTTTAATAGCGAATAAAAGTAAAAAAACATGCGGAAAACAATTGCATGCGCCTTGACGGTAAAAGACAAGCACCTCTAGGGTAGTGATATTATAAAACTTTAGAACTTAACAATGCGGGGGCAATCGTGACGGCTGCAATTAAAACTTCTCTTATGGATCTTCATGGAGCAATTGGGAATCTTGAAAACTCTGTGGTGAGTGCAACGGCGCAAAAGAAAAAAGCGCAAGAAGACCTTTTTACTGTACCGTTAAAAAGTAATGCAGCAAACGACATGGATCCTAAAGTACTAGCGGGTCGTTTAGATAGCGCGATTGCTAAAGTAGAAAAATTATTACGTGAAGGCTAAGCCGCAAACACGTTGACCGACGAACATTAGGAGTAAGATTATGGCTGAACTCAATATCCAAATTAAAGGGCGTAATTACGCTATCGCTTGTGATGACGGGCAAGAACAGCGTGTTCGTGACTTAGCTTCTTATGTTGATGAAAAACTAAAGGCAATCTCTGCCGCTGGCGCAGGTACAAACGAATCCCACTTGTTGGTTCTGACAGCCATCGTTATGGCCGATGAAATTTTTGATCTTAAGGATAATGCGGCCAATACAAATGCTAGCCCACTTGATGGTCTGAAAATATCAGAAAGCGATGAGAGCGATATCGTCGAGGCAATTGACATGATGGCTAAACGCATTAACTCAATGGCTGATAACCTTCAAAGCGTTTAAGTTTTAACGCTTGTAAAAATGCTTAAAACCACTTACACAAATCGTTAGCTGCGGAGCAGGTGATACAACTTTTATCCTAGAGGCCGATGCTTTTCGCATAGGGAACTGTCCCTGATTATGACTTAGTGTTTTGCCGCTTCGTCCGATCATACGGTGCCCACCTGGTTTTTCCGGGCTTCATGTGGATATCGAACCGTACACGGCTCTCGCGGCACTTACTGTTTATAGAGGATGCTTTTGAACAAAGAAACCATCAGAGAACAAGCCCGTTTTCACCGAGATCGCCTTGCTGTTGATCAAATGGACTTTGAACGTGTTATCAATGCATTTATGAGCGGCTTTAAACCTCAAAAAGAGGATGTGATAGCGCTTTACTGGCCGTCAGGCAAAGAATTCAACACGCGCTTTTTAATTGATGAACTTGTAAAACAAGAATTTCAGTGTGCGCTTCCTTGTGTTGAAAAAGGTAGTCGCATTCTCTCGTTTAAAACATGGAAGCCAGACGATCCATTGGAAAAAGGGGCTTATGGCATTTATGAGCCTGTTGAAGGTGAGGCGGTTGAGCCGAATGTGTTTATATGCCCGTTATTAGCTTTTGACCGATACGGTTACCGTATGGGACAAGGCGGCGGTTATTATGATGCCACCATCGCGCACTATCGTGCGCAAAAAGACATCACGGCGATTGGGGTTGGCTATGGGCAGCAGGCTGTGCTATTTAATCTTCCTATAGAAGAACACGATCAAAAAATGGATTATGTCCTAACGCCCGAAGGGATGATTGATCATAGAAAGCTAGATTAAATGAAAATTCTATTTTTAGGCGATGTCATGGGACGCGCCGGACGTGATGCTATTAAAGAGCATCTCCCGACTTTAAAAGACAAACTATCTCCTGACGTTATTATAGTGAATGTTGACAATGCGGCGAGCGGGCGCGGCGTTACAAAAGATACAGCCAATGACATATTCGAAGCAGGTGCAGATTGCCTCACTGGAGGTGATCATGTCTGGGATCAGCGTGAGATGGTTTGTGTTATTGAGAATAATACCGACATTATTCGCCCTTATAATCAGCCTACAGGTACGCCGGGGAAGGGCGTTTGGCGAAAAGCATTGGCAGATGGTCAAGAGATTGTTGTTCTTCACCTTTGTGGTACAACTTTTATGGCTAAAGCCTTTGATAATCCATTCTTAGCTGCCGATGCGGCGCTTTCAGGGATTAAGCTTTAAAAGGGA
>PANS01000058.1 GCA_002708415.1 Micavibrio sp.
CAGCAGATGGAAGAAGCGATTGCCGAAGAAAAGCCTTCCACGACTGTATTAGAAGTTGAACAAACTGTTCCTGATGTGCCTGAGGTCATTTTAAAAGAGCGTGAGGATAAACCTATTCCTGCCGATGCTATTCCGCTTGAAGAGCCAAGTGATAATGTTCCTGCTCAAGCAAAAAAGAAAGAGGAACCTGTTAAAGAGACTGTTACAAAAAAGGCTGAACCAAAGAAAGCTACCGTTAAGAAAAAACGCAAGGCGTCTAAAGCACGTCGCTCTAGAACAAAACGTAACGTGCATACATATACCAAAACAAATATGCCGCCACCGTTACCATCTTTGAAGCCAGCTAAAAATGCTTATGTGCCGACAGCGCCGCGCATTATTGATTATACGAATTTACCAAGTGGTGTTGTTATTGATGGTGATACGGCATTACGTATTGCTTTAGAGTATGCGCCGCCATCGCGTTCTTTTACGGTTTATGAAGGCCGACAGCATAAAGGTCGTGTGGTTTATCAAGTAACGTTTAAAACAGACGGTGGTCCGCATGATATTCTTATTGATGCAAAAAATGGTAAGGTTTTAAAAAAATAAATTAAATCAGATAATGTTATAAAAAGAAGGTGCTTTCATAATGAAGCACCTTTTTTAGTTTGGGGGAGAATACACTTTGTCTTTTTCAAGACAGGCCCTCTACGACCTTGTTTTCCTCAGTATTTTGGGGAGGAAACTAAATTAGAAATCGTTACCATCTAATATTAAATTGCTGTGGTAATGTTTGCGCTCCCATACCGCATCAAGTGTGGTTGGGCAAGGCATGAAGCCAAATAACTTATAAATTTTTGGTGTTCTATCTTGAACCTTCTTTGTTTTTTTGAAGCTTTTTATATGTGTGTTTTTTACGCGCGCTTCTATGTATGCATCATCTGGTTCATCATCATTAGCCAGATTGTAAATTTCACGAAGGCAGAAATCTTGGTGAAGTTGTGCAATACCATGAAGAGCATCTAAAAGATTTTCTGAGCGAATAGCATCACCAAAAGCTGTATAAAGTCCTCGATATCCGTTTGGGCTACAACTTGTAACAAAATCATCAAGCCAGAACCATGCCCATGATGGCATGGAGACGATGCGGTGTTCAGATGAAGGGCCGGGGATAATTCTGGTGATTGTACTAGGGTTACTCATGCGGGGCAAAAATCCTTTCTGTCCAAAATTTTTCTATCTTTTCTCTTTTATAATTTAAGTGTCTCAAAAATATGGGCGCGAATGCAAATTTTTAGAACAAAGTAATATTTGGAAAAAATCTGTATTCCATAATAGTGGGAAAAACTTACCTATTGTGCGGGTTTTGGCTTTAACGTATGGTGCGGTTAATAAGTCTGTGTATAAATCTGTGGATAAATATTTTAAAAATAAACCGTGCATAAACGGAAATCTTAAAAGTGAGGACATTATGAAAGAACGTGTAATCTTAAAACAATCATTTGGCGCATTGGTTATTGCGAGTGCGCTAATGCTTTCCGCATGTGGGGAGGGCTGGGTTGCTGTTGAAAATAATGGCGTTCCTTATGGTGAAGAACGTACAGCAGGAAGCGGTATTAAATATGTTCGCGCTTATATGCTTGATGAAAAAGGGCCTGTTTTGGACCCTATTATGGAAGAAGTAGAAAACCTTTTGGAAGATCATTCTAGTATGAGCATGCCAGCAGAAGAGGCTGTTGCAAGCGCAGAGCCTATTTTTACCAAAAAACTGAAGAAATAATCATGTAAATCAGTTTGTTAACAGCCTGTGGTTTAAACAAAAGATGATTTTGCGCTTCAATTTAATGTACACTAGAATGGTAAGTGCATTTTTATGGAGGCTTAAAGCGGTATTGTGACAGTTATTTGGATCATATTATGGGTTGTTTTTTCTACGATTATTTTGGGCGCGGCGTTTTGGAGTCTAATAATTCAATACAAGCAGAAAAAAACATGGGAAGCTTTTGCGAAGAAAGCGGGGCTTAAATATATGTCTGGCACGTTTACTGGTCCTTGCGGCGTTGAAGGTGTTTTGGATGGATATGATGTATCTTTGTTTACCGCAGAACAGCAAAATATTGATAGCCGTAAAAATCGTAAAGTGACAGGTTTACAGGTTAATGCGAATGAGGGCTTTGTTGATGGATTGGCTGCTGGAACACCTGAAGTCCGTACTTTTATTAAAAGCCTTGGCGGCTTATCCAATCATGATATGAAGGGTAAAAAGTGGGATAAAAATCTTACTATTTTTAGCCGTCATAAAGAAGCCGTTAATCTTTTCCTTACCGAAGAGCGTGTTGATACCATTAAAAAGATGCTGAATATTAAAAATGCAGATGTAATTCTACTTCTAGATGAAAATGAAGGTGGATATCGCATTGAAACATCAAATCCACTTACTGATTTGGAACAACTTGAAAAAATGGTAAAAGCGACTATTGCGCGTTATAAGAAGTTGTCAGTTACAAAAGAAGAAATTGATTCTTTTAAGAAGACGGTTAAATCTAGTCCTGATGGCGGTGCAGAAGATACAAAAGACGAATGACTACTTTTCTATAAATTTTGCTTCTAGTGGAGCTAATATATTCCCATCAAATTCTTGTTTTTCTTCACATATATTGAATAAGCATATTATTTTGTGGTCACCTAATTGTCTGTTATAGGCAAGAATATTTTTATTGCTTGTTTTAATGAAATCCATCTTACCTGTTTGTAGTACAGGCTTTGATTTACGCCATTTTAAAAATTCTTTTGTAAAGTTTAGAACAGAGTTTGAATCACTATCTTGTGTGTTAACAGCTCGTATTTTATGCTCATCAGGAATTGGTAGCCATGGATCGTTTTCATTATTAGAAAAACCTGAATGCAGAGCATTATTATTCCATGGCATCGGTGTGCGGCATCCGTCTCTACCTTGCCATTCTGGCCATAATGCTTTGCCCCAAGGATCTTGTATTTGTTCAAAATCAATAGTGGCTTCAGGCAGGCCGAGCTCTTCTCCTTGGTACAAGAATGGCGTGCCGCGTAATGTTAATAATATTTGGATAAGAAGCTTAGAGAAATCATCTTGATTCTTAATTCCCTTACCCCATCGCGTGAGGGGACGAACAACATCATGGTTGGCAAAAGCCCAACTTGGCCAGGCGTCTTTAGACATATTTTGTAATAGAGTGATTGGCGTTTCGATTAAATTTTTTGTTAAAGTACCGCTATCAGTTCCAGCCATAAAGTGTGTGTTATAAGCCGTATTGAGGGGTGTACCATTTTCTGTATAGTCAACGCTAAGATTATAAGGATCATCATCACCAATTTCACCGAGTGTCATAGTGTTTGGATAACGATCCATTAGAGTTTTTAATTTTTCTAAAAAAACAAAATTTTCAGGTTGTGATTTATCATACAAATGCCGTTGCATATTATATGGATGTGGTTTTTCAAATTGCGTCCCGTTTGAAATTGTTTGCCCTTCCACTTTAGCAGGGTTGTCGCGTAACTGCGCGTCATGCGTGTAAAAATTTGCTGTATCAAGGCGAAAACCATCAACTCCGCGCTTTAACCAATATTCGCATTCATCTAAAAGCTGTTTTTGAACATTCTGGTTATAAAAGTTTAGGTCAGGTTGTTCTTTCAAAAAATTATGAAGATAATATTGGCCACGCCGTGTATCAAAACTCCATGCTGGGCCATCAAAGACAGACTGCCAATTGTTTGGCGGCGTTCCATCCGGTTTTGCATCCGCCCATACATACCAATCAGCCTTGGGGTTGTCCTTTGATGAGCGACTTTCGATAAACCATGGATGCTCAATAGAGGTGTGAGAGAGAACCATATCAACGATGATTTTTAATTTTAGATCATGCGCTTTATTTAATAAGATATCGAAGTCTTCATTACTTCCAAATAAAGGGTCAACTCTACGATAATTAGAAACATCATAACCAAAATCAGCCATAGGCGATTGAAAGAAAGGTGATATCCAGATTGCATCGATTCCTATATTAGAGAGATAGGATAGCTTTTTAATGATGCCTTGTAGATCCCCAATGCCGTTACCTGTAGTGTCCATGAAAGATCGTGGATAGATTTGATAAAAAACTGACTTCTTCCACCATTCAGGATCAGACATAGATTTCACCTTTAAGGTAAATCTTTGTTTGACCTTTAATAAATACACGATCACCTTTTAGTTCACAGAATAGCTCACCACCACGTTTTGATGCCTGATAAGCGTTAAGTGTGTTTTTACTTAATTTTTTTGCCCAATAGGGAATAAGCATACAATGCGCGGATCCTGTTACAGGATCTTCTTGAATAGAAAAATCATAAGCACAGAAATAGCGTGATACAAAATCATATTTTGTATCATCCGATGGCGCGGTAACAATGACGGATGAAGGGTATTCTAAAAGTATTGAAAAATTTGGATTTAAAGCCCGTACAGATTGTTCGTCTTTAAGGAGCAATACTAGTTTTTTATTTTTACTGATATGGACTTCAAGAATTTCAGGGTGATCTAGTCCTTCAAGAACAGATTGAGGGATATCATTCAGCGCCACAGTCTCAAGGGGCAATGATGGAAAGTCCATCACAAGATTATCTTCTGATTTTGTAACGGTTAAATTGCCTGAGACATTTGTCTCAAAAATCACATGATCTTGCTCAGGATGTAGCTCATTCAAGATGACATGTGATGTCGCAAGAGTGGCATGCCCACACAAATCAATTTCATATGTTGGTGTAAACCATCTTAAGTGATAGTCCTTATCTGTCGGAATAAAAAAGGCCGTTTCAGATAAATTGTTTTCTATCGCAATATTTTGCATGACATCATCAGGAAGCCATGTTTTTAAAGGCACAACGGCGGCTGGGTTGCCGCCGAATGTTTTGTTCGTAAATGCGTCGACCTGATATATAGGAAGCGCTGTCATTGCTTATTCTGCCGCTTCAGCTTTTACATCAGCTGCAATTTGCATTTTAACAATTTTATCTGGGTTTGCAGGCGGCTCACCTTTTTCAATAGCGTCAACATGATCCATGCCGTCAACAACTTGCCCCCATACGGTGTACTGGTTGTTTAGGAAGCTACAATCATCAAAACAAATAAACCATTGTGAGTTTGCACTGTTTGGGCTTTGTGAACGTGCCGCACCAATTGTTCCGCGACCAAAGTTGTAATCATTAAATTCTGCTTCTAGGTCAGGTTTTTCTGAACCACCCATGCCAGTGCCCGTTGGATCACCCGTTTGTGCCATGAAGCCGTCAATAACGCGGTGCCAAATGATGCCATCATAAAAACCATCACGTGTTAGTTCTTTGATACGCTCAACATGCTTTGGCGCAATGTCTGGCATCAGTTTGATTTTTACCTGACCATCTTTCAGGTCAAGAAGAAGTGTGTTTTCCGGATCTAGATCCGCTGCGTTTGTAGTTGTGCTCATAATAAGTAGACTCCCGATTAGTAAAGCGATGGTTTTTAGCATGTTAAAAATTTCCTCTAACAATTGTTGAGCGGCAAAATTGCCATACGTCACTAGGGAATGCAAGGAAAGAGGGGACTTTTTAAGAGGGTTATCAATGAATGAGTTTTTTTTACAAGAACTACTCAGCAGCCATCAACAATGCTTCATTATTATGCGCTTCTATACGGTCATTGATTTCACAAATACACGTGCCGCAGCATGGCTTTTCACCACCTGAGCAGGCTTTGTAGAGGTGTGAGGCCTTATTACGCACTTTTTCATCATGAAGTGCGCTATTTAAATCTTTGTCCGTAAACGGATTACACATGCAAATATACATTGTTATCGATTCCTCTTGCGTAGAAACAGATTATAACGCAATTGAGACTTATTCGCAATAAAATTAAATAAAAGGGTCATAAGACCATTGGATAAGACCTTGTCTTTGGCGAGGGCGACAGTCAAAATCATAAGGCAGGCAATTAGCTTTGATCTGCCCAACATGGCGAGTAAACGCACGCCAGCGCTTGATTTGCTTTTCGTCAATCTCTGGAATACGGCGACCCATATAGTATCGACAATACCATTGGAACCATCCACGCGGATCGGGACCGTATATCCAGCCTTTTTCTTGCCAGACCTGAAGTGGCTGACGGCTTTTAATACCAAAGAAGTTAAGAGAAGGATCGGGCGTGTCGCTTAAACGTGCTTTTTCAAACCAGTCCTTTGGAAATTCATCCTGACAATCATTGAGGTATTTTCCTTCGAACACACCTTGTTCGAGCATTTCTTTAGGTGAGAATGCCGGTGTGAAAATGGGCGAGAATTTCTCGCCCATGGGTTCTGTCAGTTCGTAAGTGTAGTTTGATTGCATTGAATCATTAACAGTAATGACTTTACGCGTATTAGCCATTATTCAGCTGTACCGCCGCCGCCAACACCATCAGAGTTAATGGCGATGAAGTTTTCAAGTCCCATGTCTTTGATCATCTGTAGCTGTGTTTCTTGATGATCGAGGTGTTCTTCTTCTTCGGCTAGGATCGTTTTGAAAAGTTCTGCAGTGATGTAATCGCCAGCGGTTTCTGCAACTTTAATACCTTCGCGATATTCTGCGATGCCAGCAGTTTCTAACTTCATATCGCATTCGATAACTTCTTTAACGTTCTGGCCAATGTAAAGCTTACCAAGATCTTGAAGGTTTGGAAGGCCTTCCAAAAGTAAAATACGATCAATAATCTTTTCCGCATGAACCATTTCTTCAATGCTTTCTGCCTTTTCATGCGCTGCTAGCTTTGAAACACCCCAATCTTCAAGCATTTTCGCATGCAAGAAATATTGGTTAATGGCCGTTAGTTCTCCTTTTAGAGAGTTATTTAGACATTTTATGACGTTTTTATCACCTTTCATGGCGTGCTCCTTTGGTTAAGCTTAGCTGTTCTTTTTTAACTGTTTAACGCTCTATTTATAATAGAGTCGATGTGACCTGTATAGGCATTGTAATCAAAGATCGCTTTAATATCGTCTTCGCTTAGTTTAGCGGTGACATCTTCATCCTTTGATAGGAATTCAAAAAGGTTCGTTTTTCCTTTTGTTTCCCAAACCTGCATCGCGTTACGTTGCACGATACGGTAAGCATCTTCACGAGAGATACCAGCTTGTGTTAGTGCTAAGAGAACACGTTGAGAGAAAACAAGGCCGCCCATTTTCTCGAGATTTTCAATCATTGTTTCTGGATAAACCAAAAGGTTCTCAATCACGCCAGTGAGGCGGTGCAGCGCATAATCAAGCGTTACACACGCATCTGGGCCAATGTTACGTTCAACAGATGAATGAGATATATCACGTTCATGCCAAAGCGCCACGTTTTCAAGCGCAGGCGTTACGGTTGCACGAATAACGCGGGCAAGACCTGTAAGGTTTTCTGTTGCGATTGGATTACGTTTATGCGGCATCGCAGATGAGCCTTTTTGCTTTTCAGAGAAAAACTCTTCGGCTTCACGCACTTCTGTGCGTTGTAAATGACGGATTTCAATGGCGAGGTTCTCGATAGAGCTCGCAATTACGCCTAATGTTGTAAAGAAAGTTGCATGACGATCACGTGGAATAACCTGTGTGGCAACAGTTTCAGGCTTTAAACCCATCTTCTTACCAACATATTCTTCGATTTCAGGAGCCACAGTCGCATACGTACCAACGGCGCCAGAAATTGTGCAAACGGCGATTTCTTCGCGCGCGCGTTCCAGACGATCACGACCACGTTTAAAGGCGGCGTAATGGCCAGCGAGTTTTAGACCGAAAGTTGTCGGCTCGCCATGAATGCCGTGTGAGCGGCCAATACATAATGTATTGCGATGTTCTTCCACGCGTTTTTTAAGTGCGGCGAGTAGCTTATCCATGTCTGCCAGTAAGATATCGACGGCTTCTGTCAGTTGTTTAGAAAAACAAGTGTCGACAACGTCAGAGCTTGTCATCCCTTGGTGAACGTAACGGGATGCTTCTGGATCGTCGATATGTTCGGCAACGGAGGTTAAGAATGCAATCACGTCGTGTTTTACTTCGGCTTCGATTTCATCGATACGTGCCACGTCAAAGCCACCTTTTTCGCGTAAAGCTTTGGGGCAAGCCTCTGGAATAGTGCCGAGTTCAGCCATTTTCTCACAGGCGAGCGTTTCGATCTCTAACCAGATTTTAAAACGGTTTTCAGGCTCAAAAATACTGGCCATTTCTTTGCGGGTATAACGTGGAATCATGTTCTTTTCTTTATTCTTATCTAGAAGTGCGTTGTATGGCCATTTTTTAGCATTAAGGCGGGGGAAAGGCTAGCCCAAATATAAAGAAAACTTGAGCCGCTCACAGGGTAACTAATTGAACTTGTTGGTGAAATCACCCAACCCAGTTTGTTTGCTAAATTAAGTGGGTGGGCGCGAAAAAGGGGCGGTTGAAAGAAAATGCTTATCTTGCTTTGTGTTCGCCTGATGATGTCTCCCATCAGCCGTGCCGCCGTGTGGTGCGGACATGTTGAAGAGGGAGTATAGCATAAGTTTAGGGAGATGTCATTGTGAGAGCGCGGAGCGAGCGCGGCGATCTAATTTTATGAAATTTCTCTAGATTGCTTCGTCATTTCATTCCTCGCAATGACGGCGTTTATTAAATTTCGTTATTTATGAAATCTGAAGCATTTGTATAATTTTTGTTTTTATTTTGGATGTTCGTTATTTTTTGTATAGTGAATGTTAGATAGCTTAAAGTTGGGCATCCTTCTTCATCAAGTATCCTTCCTGTTAAGTATTGGGGATCTCCATCTTTTGACCCTGTTATATATCCAGTATCAATCTTATATGTATTGTTTTTGTAGGTGATTTCGATAGTTAAAGGCTTATCAAAAAGTATGTATTGAAAGTCGGGGCTAATTTCTTTGTTTCTGGTTTTTCTTGCTGTGCCATTTTTATTTAAAAGTGGGGTTAATTTCTTGATTGGACTGTTTTTTAAAGATACTGGATTATATCTTATTTTTTGAAATTTGGTTTTGGAGGTTTCTTTTTGGGATAAGCTATCACTGATAAAAGTCTTTATGGCGTAGATGGCGGCCAGAAGGATAATTATAGGTGCTAATATATCCATCTACATCAATCCCAATGTCTTAAAACTACTCGTTCCATTTCTGGAGACAATTAAATGGTCGTGAACGATGATGTCGAATGGTTTTGCCGCATTGATGATTTGACGGGTGAGCTGTACATCGGCGTCACTGGGTGATGGATCGCCGCTGGGGTGATTATGGACGAGGATGAGCGCCGTTGCACCCAAATCCAATGCACGTTTCATGATTTCACGCGGGTAGGCGGGCGTATGATCAACCGTTCCTGTTTGTTGCACTTCATCGGCGATGAGCTCATTCTTTTTGTTCATAAATAAAAGACGGAAATGTTCTTTATTTTCATTGGCCATGGCAGCAAAGCAATAATCGATCAGGCGTTGCCAACTATTTAAAATAGGGCGACCCATGATATCTTGTTGTAAGATTTTTAATCCTGTTTTTTGAATGGCTTTTAAGGCGATAGCTGTGTTTTCAGAAATGCCGTGAATATATTGTAAATCATTCATTGAGGCATTTAATACGCCGTTGATGTTTTTAAAACGATCAATAAGCGCCTTCGCAATAGGCTTCACATCTTTACGCGGAATGGCGATAAAAAGGAGAAGCTCTAAAAGCTCATAATCTGGGAGGCTATCTGGTGCATTGACAAATCTTTCCCGCAAGCGATCACGATGCCCTGTATAGTGGGGCTTTTCTTTCTTCTCTTTCGCCTGTTGTTCGGGAAATAAATCAGCCATAAGGCGGTCTCGTAAATCCTTGTGGTGAGAGTGTAAAGATCTCAAACCCGTCATCTGTCACGGCGAGGGAGTGTTCATACTGCGCCGATAAAGAACGGTCTTTCGTGACGGCTGTCCAGCCATCGGGTAGAATTTTTGTTGCATATTTACCGGCATTGATCATTGGCTCGATTGTAAAGAACATGCCGGCCTCTAATACTTCGCCTTGACCGGGCTCACCAAAATGGAGAACAGATGGCGGCGCGTGGAAAGTACGGCCTAAACCATGGCCACAGAAATCTTGAACCACAGAAAAGCGGTTCTTATGGGCGATTTCTTGGATGGCATAGCCAACATCGCCCAATGTTGCGCCAGGTTTAACGACGTCGATACCGGCCATCAAGCAATCATAAGTGATTTCGCATAGGCGTCTTGCCTTTACGGGGATCTTCTCGCCCACGTAATACATGCGGGATGTATCGCCGTGCCAGCCATCAAGGATAACGGTAACGTCAATGTTAAGGACTTCACCTTCGACCAAAACACGATCCCCCGGAATGCCGTGGCAGACAACGTGATTGATCGATGTGCAGATTGATTTTGGAAAGCCTTTATAATTTAAGGGAGCCGGAATGGCACCGTTTTTTGTGATAAACAGATGGCAGAGGCGGTCTAGCTCTTCGGTTGTGACGCCAGGCTGTACGTGCTCTGTAATCATATCCAATGTTTGCGCCGCAAGCTGTCCCGCTTTGCGCATGCCTGCAAAATCGGCTGCCGTGTGGAGCTCAATTCCGCTTTTACTATATACGGCGTTTGCTGCCGCTTCATTTTGTTGTGTCATCATGCGAAATACCTTATATCGGTTAGATAAAGAATTCAAAGGGTTATCAAGCTATGACAAAAGAAATTTACACGGCGGCGCTTATTATTATCGGCGATGAGATACTTTCGGGTAAAACGCGTGATGCAAATACGCCATGGCTGGCCGAAAATTTGAATGAAAGTGGCGTTCGCCTGACCGAAGTGCGCGTTATTCCCGATGATAAGCAAAAGATCGTTGATACGGTGAATGAAATGCGAACGGTTCATGATTATGTGTTTACGACGGGCGGCATTGGCCCAACGCATGATGATATTACGGCGGAGAGTGTAGCCGCAGCATTTGGTGTGGAGCTAGAGTTAAGTGAAGAGGCTTATGCTGCGCTTCTTTCTTATTATGAAGATGAGAGTGATATCACGGAAAGCCGTAAAAAGATGGCTATTATTCCAAAAGGCGCAACTCTAATTTCCAATCCAGTAAGCGGTGCCCCGGGAATCCATATTGAAAATGTGTATGTGTTTGCTGGTGTGCCGCGCATTATGCAAGCGATGTTTGATGCGGTAAGGCATGAACTTAAAGGTGGTAAGCCTGTTGAAACACGTTCAGTAAGCGCTGATCTGGCAGAGAGTCTGGTGGCCGATGGTCTTGCCGAGATACAAACGCGGTATAAGATGATTGCGATTGGTTCTTATCCTAAATATCAAAATGGTCGATTTGGTACGACCTTAGTGTTACGTGGCATTGATGATGATGCTCTTGGTGCGGCGACACAAGAGGTTGTTGACCTTGTTAAATTGCTAGGTGAGAAGAGCCCGATTGTTTCTTAACATTTTATTGTTTTGTTTGTTTTTTACTGCGCTGCTTTCTAATTAAATTTCTTATATTTTCTTTTAATTGTAATTTTAATTGGTCTTGAGTGACTTATTATTAAATTTAAGACGGTATGCGATTGTATTTATTTCCTGTTTTTGTGGGTTTTTTTATATTTATTTAACGCCTCTTAAACACCTGTTTTTTCTAATATAATATTGCTTTTTTCGTACGCTTGTATGGCGTGACGTGGCTTTGATTTTTTCTTTTTGGATGATTTTATTTAGTTGTTCGCAACTTAAAACAAATCTCAAAAGGGAGAAATAAAATGACAAATTATAATGACGCAATACCAACTATATCTGGAACCTCTGATGATGACATTATTGGAGGAACTGCAAATGATGATGTTATGTTTGGTTTGGCTGGAAGTGATTATATTACTGCTGGCGAAGGTAATGATATATTGAATGGCAATTCTGGAGATGACACTTTGCTCGCTGGTTATGGTGACGATGCATTGATCTATACTCTTACTGAAAATATACGGAATGAGAATACATATAATGGTCAGAGAGGGGATGATACTCTCGTTCTTAATTTTACGAGCGCACAATATACCCCTGCGATTCAAGATGAAATTGCTGATTTTTTCAACTTTATTGGGCAGAATAGGGACGTTACCTCAAACTCTGGCGCAGCCTATACATTCTCTTCATTTGCGTTGACTGTATACAATGTTGAAATGGTTCAAGTTTATGTTGATGATGTTTTACAGCCCTCCCCTTATAACCTTATTCTTGGAGATAATAATGATAACAATCTTGTGGGAACAGTAGATCGTGACGACATTAGAGGCGGAAGTGGTAACGATGATCTCCGCGGCGGTGAAAGCGATGATATAATCTATGGGGGAACAGGCGCGGACCTTATTTATGGTCAGCAGGGAAATGATATCATTTATGGCGGTGGCTGGAGCGATACCATCTTTGGTGATGGCGGCTGGGGTGCTTCATATGGTGGTGATGACACTATATATGCCGAAGCAGGAAATGATCGTGTGAATGGCCGCGCAGGAGATGATTACATAGATGGCGGTGCAGGCCATGATACTTTGTATGGTCACGAAGGTAATGACGTGATTTTTGGTGGCACCGGTGCAGATAAGATTTATGGTGATTTTCAAATTGAAAATGGCTTAGGCGGAGATGATGAGCTTCATGGTGGCGATGGTAATGATACGATTGTCGGTGGTGAAGGTAATGACCAACTCTTTGGCGATGCTGGCAATGATACTTTGAAAGGAGGATCAGGTACCGACACCATGGATGGCGGTACGGGCAATGATCAGCTGCGTGGAGGTGAAGGTAACGACGTTATGTTTGGCGGTGAAGGGAATGATTATTTGAATGGCGAAGGGGGCAATGATACGCTTGACGGTGGTGGCGGATATGATCGCTTGTTCGGTGGAAATGGTGATGATCTTCTCTATGGTGGTGAAGGAGGGGATCAGCTTACGGGAGGTAGTGGAGCTGACACCTTTATCTTTAATAACGAAGATGATCATGGTTGTGGATCGTACAACAACATTATGGATTTTAATCGTATAGAAGGCGATGTTATTGATCTTACAGGATACTTAAATAATTACGATCCATTAACCGATGCGATAACAGACTTTTTAGAAGTTACTGATACAGGCACGCATACTTATATTCGTAGCGATAGTAATGGTGGAGCTGATAGTTTTGAATCATTTGTAAAAATTACCAATTTCACAGGCTCTGGTGAGAACATTGAAGATATGATCGCAAATGGAACGATTGTTATTTAAGCGTAAACATCTCTGAAACTTTAAAACCCGGTAGCTACGGTATGCTATCGGGTTTTTTGTATTTTAAGCTGCTGTATCAGTTAGTTGTTTCATGATGAGCTTCTTTGCTGGCTTGATATGATTTCCTAATCTAAGCAGTGCGCGCCTTGCAAATTTAGCCGCAGGCGTGGTTTTCGTATAAAGACGCACAAGGGCATTAGTTCCATGATAGAGAGGGCGAGAGACATGACGATGTTTTTCGGTGTATGTTTTTAAAACGTCTTGAGCGCTCCAGTCGCAACCAGTTTTTAAAGCGGTTTTTATTTCTGTTGCAAGTGTATCAGCGCCTTGTAATCCTAAATTAAAGCCATGAGCTGTTACTGGGTGCATGCCAACTGCAGAATCGCCAATAACAACAAAGCGTTCTGTGTGAAAGACTTTTGCAAAAGTTGCGACGAGCGGATAAGGAAAAAGCTCACTCGTCAAATTCATTTTTCCAAGACGAGCGTCTATGCGCTTCTCAATGTCTGCGGCAAAAGCTTCTTTGCTCATATTGAGGAGCTCATCGCTATCTTCTGACCCTAAAGTGATTACAATAGAAACTTGATTATCGTTTAGTGGTAGGACGGCAAGAGTTCGATCAAAGTGAAAACATTCGTAGGCTGTTTTATTATGTGGTAATTCTGCGCTCATGGTACAAACAACACAGGTGCGACCAAAATCGAGCATAGATGTTGAAATACCCATCATGCGGCGCGTTGAAGAGAAGCGGCTGTCAGCAGCAATAATAAGTCGAGCCTCTAAATGCTCTCCACTTTTAAGGTCAACCCATCCTTTTTCACTGTTTGTGCCAACGTTAGAAACTTCTTTTTCGTAGAGTATTTCAATATTATCTATTCCTTCCAAAGAATCATAAGCGGCTTTACGGATTGTATTGTTAGATATCATAAAGCCTAAATTATCCTCGCCAGATTCTTCGTAATCAAAGCTAAGAGCATATGCGGAATTTCCATTCATAACTTTTGCAGATTTGATTAGAGAAATTTTCTCTTTAGGAATGATTTGCCACATTTCTAAATCATTCATGATTTTATGAGATAGGTGCGTTAAAGCAATTTCTCGACCATCGTAAGGTGGATTAGCAATTACCTCTTTCGATTGTTTTTCAATCAAAAGAACGTTTAAGTTTGTTTTTGCTATATTTTTGGCAAAGCTTAAGCCAGCAGGGCCAGCACCAATGATAATTATGTCGTGTTTCATAAGGTATTTTAGAGCATGATTTTGTATAAGGATGCAAGGGACATTGTCATGAAAAGAAAGGCAAAATGGTGCGGCTGGGGGGACTTGAACCCCCACGTCCAAAGGACAATGGATTTTAAGTCCACAGCGTCTACCATTCCGCCACAGCCGCATTTTTCTTCATTATTTTCGCTTTAGGCTTCGTTACTTGTCGCTCATGTAGAGTTTCTACATTTCGATTTCGCTTCGCGTGCCTGGCCAAAACAAAAATTCTGACGAAAACAATTCCAACCATTATCGAGAGCAAAAGATATGATAGACCCTCAATAAAATCATCTCTTATAAACCATAACTGACTTATCGTTGCAAGTTGCGAAATGGTGATTTCTTCCCTAAAGTCCACAGATAATGAGTGAAAATCAGAAAAATTCTGGCCCTTTAAGCCGCGGCGCGCAAATTATTAGCGATTACGTGAAGCAGCTTCCTGCGACACCAGGGGTTTACCGTATGTTGGGCGAGAAAGGCGAAGTGCTTTATGTGGGTAAGGCCAAAGCGCTGAAAAAGCGTGTTGTGAGTTATACGCACGTAAATAAGCTGCCTATTCGCCTGCAACGAATGGTTGCGCTGACCCATAAAATGGAGTTTGTGCATACTCAAACGGAAGTTGAGGCGCTTCTTTTAGAATCCAATCTGATTAAAAAGCTTAAGCCGCGTTATAATATTCTTTTACGGGATGATAAGTCATTTCCTTATATCTTGATCACAGGAGATCATGATTTCGCGCAGGTGAAGAAGCACCGTGGTGCGCGTAAAGGGTTAAAAGAGGCTGGAGGCGGTGAGTATTTTGGCCCTTTTGCTTCTGCTGGAGCTGTCAATAACACGATTGATGTATTGCAACGTGCTTTTAAATTGAGAAACTGTACCGATAGCGTTTTTGCTAATCGTAAGCGGCCCTGTCTTCAGTACCATATTAAACGCTGTACCGCGCCGTGTGTTGATTTAATTAGTAAGCAAGAATACGCGCAGCAGGTCGATCATGCGCGTCAGTTTTTATCTGGCGAGAGCCGTAATGTTCAAGATTACTTTGTGGCCAAGATGCAAAAGGCGAGCGAGCATGAGGATTTTGAAAAGGCGGCAGAGTATCGCGATCAGATCAAGGCGATGCAGGCCATTCATGCGCACCAAGATATTAATGTTGAAGGCCTTGGAGATGCCGATGTTTTGGCTTTAACGCAAAAAGGGGGACAATCTTGCGTACAGGTTTTTTTCTTTCGTGGCGGGCAGAACTTTGGTAATCGTGCCTATTTCCCGCGGCATGATAAAGAGGAAGAGCTTTCGGATATTATGTCTGTGTTTATGGCGCAGTTTTACGAGAATAAGCCAGTGCCAAAAGCTTTGCTCGTTAATATAGAGCCAGCAGAGAAAGATCTTCTAGAGGAGGCGTTCGCCGTTAAGAAGGATGGGCGCAAAGTTTCTATTTCAATGCCTGCGCGTGGGCAACGTAAACGGCTTGTTGATTTTGTTGTGCGGAATGCAGGCGATTCTCTTAAACGTAAATTGTCAGAGCGGGCGAGCGAGAAAAAGCATATCAAAGCTGTTGCTAAATTGTTTGATATGAAGGCGCCCCCTAACCGTATTGAGGTTTATGATAACTCTCACATTTCTGGAACAAATCAGGTGGGTGGTATGGTTGTGGCTACGCCTGACGGATTTAATAAGTCAGCATATCGCAAATTCAATATTAAGCTAGCTGATAAGAGCGATGATTACGGCATGATGCGCGAGGTGATGTTGCGCCGTTTTGGTCGAGCGATCAAAGAAAAAGTTGATGTGGAAAGCGATGATTGGCCAAATTTACTACTTATTGATGGTGGTAAGGGACAACTCAGCGTTGTGACGGAAGCGCTTAAGGAACTGGGTGTTTATGATGATTTGACAGTGGTCGGCATTGCCAAGGGGCCAGATCGTAATGCGGGGCGCGAGCAATTCTTTATGAGTGACCGAGATTCTTTCATGTTGCCGCTTAATGATCCGACGCTTCATTATTTACAAAGATTAAGAGATGAGGTGCATCGCTTTGCTATCGGGGCGCACCGCACAAGGCGTAAAGCAGACATCTCTAAATCTCCACTTGATGGTGTTTCAGGTATTGGGGCAAAGCGCAAAAAGGCGCTTCTTCTTCATTTCGGCTCGGGTAAGGATGTTGCGGGTGCAGCGATAGAAGACTTGCAAGCTGTTGAGGGTATTTCACAGGCGATGGCAGAGAAAATTTACAATCATTTTAATGATTAGATAATTATATTGGCTGCCCAAGCATAATTCGTCTATTTATGGTGCAGATACCTACTTCCATTCCATCAGCATCACAGATATCAAAGAACTCGCCTTCCAAACGTCTCAAGAACGGAGATTCGTCTGGGTCGTGAAGAGCGTTAGCATTTAAATCTTGTAGAGCGTCTTCAGCAACTCTTGTCATTTTGACGACGGCATACTCAGGATAGCTTTTAAAATCTTGTTGGAATGATCCGAGGTACTCTCCATCATGAGCTGATAAAAAATCTGTAAGCATGGATAACGTATTATTATATGTGGCCTCATGCTTATTACGAGGAGACCAAGGATCAGAAACTAGTCCAACAGCATATGTGAATTGAGCTTTTGCCATTATTATTAAATCTCCAGTCATTGGCGATATATACAACTCTTTTTTAATTATGTCAAATTAAATATGTTTTAAGCCAAATGAGTACAGCAAGGATAATAAGTAACCCAAGCCAAACTATGGTATTGATGCGAGAAGCTTGTTTGGCTTTCTTTTCTTCATACCATGTTCTGGGGCGAATGCCTTTGAGGCGGAAGATGACTTGCGCTGATAAGTTCACACACACAATATTGGTAGCGAGCAGGAGAAATGTTCCGTAGGCCAGATCAAATTGACCATTGCCGAGTGTTAAGCCTAATGTAACGGCTGGTGGCATCAGGGCAACAGCAACCATAACGCCAACAAGCGCGCTGGAAATACCCATTGTTAGAGAGAGAACAGCTGCCGCGCCAGAGGCGAGGGCGAGGATGATACTGGCAAAGTCGATGTTTGTTCTGTTCATCATCTCGACGCTGCCTGTTATGGTTTCAGGCTGTAACACTGTGCCAGCTATGATGGCTATAAACAAAGTAAGTCCCAAACCAAGAGCATTAGTTCTTGCGGATTTTATTATGAGCGCCGTATTGCCAAGAGCGGCCCCAAAAGCCATCGCTAGATTTGGGCCGAGTAGGGGGGCAATAACCATAGCGCCGATGATAATAGCAACATCGCTTTGAATAAGACCAATCCCAGCAACAATAGAAGACAGAATGACGAGAATGAGAAAATCGATGGAAATGGTTGCCCCTTGTTCCATATCGGAATGGAGTTCTTCACGGGTTAAGGAGCCACGCAATATATCTCGGAATTTTAATTTGTTTTGTGACGTTTTATTTGTTTCTTCTGGTTTAGGTGTGGGCATAGTTGCTTCAACAGGGATGAGGGTAATACGCCAATCATCATTTGTGTTAATGGCGCGTTGCAGGGCATCGAGGGTGTCTTGTTGATTTTGCACATCAACAAGAATACGGCTAGTCAGGCGGGTACCCTCTTTTTTATAAAGCCAGCTTGATCTATTTGCTTGCCAGCAATCAATCGCGTTGTATTTTTCCGCGAGCTCTTTGATTTTCTCTTGGGCGCTTTCTGGTGCAGATATTTCAATAATGCGGAGTGTCATATTTTTCTTTCTTCAAGATTTAAACTGTAAGAATCGGCTCGTTAAAAGCAAATGAAAAGGTGATTTTTATAGGTTCTGATCGTATCGTAATTGTACATAATTTTATATCGTTTATTGATAATTATTGTATTTCAGTTACTTATAAAAAACTTTTAATTTTTTATGATTCCGTGCTTGATGATCTAAAATCTCCGTGTTAGCGTCATTTTTAATCAGATAAATTGTTGTTTGTTTCGGGACTACCCGTATCAAATATGTTTTTTACCAGTAGGTATTTAGGGACGATATGTTTCATAATATGCAAAAAAAATCGCCTATTAAGAGCCAAAAACAAAAGGGAGACTCTGTCTCTGCACAGCAGAAGTCAGAGAATAATGCCGCTAAAAGCAATACAACACCAATTACTAATCAACCAACTAACCAAAAGGAAAGTGAAGCAATGAACGCCCCACAATCAAAAGACAATCAAGGACAAGCAGCACAAAGTGAAAATCGTGTAGATATCCCTGGAAATAATTTTAACCGCCCTAATCAAGCGCCAGCAGGTCAAGGCTCACGTTCAGCATATCCTGGTTCTTACCCAGGCGCAGCGGCGCCAGCAGGTGCTTCTGCTCCGGCTTATTCACCGCAAACAGCGAGTGAGGCGGACGCATCAGGTCGTAAATTGGTTATTGGCCAAGGGATCTCTCTTTCTGGTGAGATTGAAGCTTGTGATCATTTGATCGTTGAGGGGACTGTTGAAGCGGCTCTTAAGGGCGCAAATAACATGGAAATTTCTGAAACTGGCGCATTTTATGGCACAGTTGAAATTGAAGAAGCAACAATCGCTGGACGTTTTGAAGGTGACTTAACTGTAAGAGGTCGTTTAACAGTTCAATCGACTGGCTCTATTGTTGGCTCTATTGCTTATAAAGAGCTTGCTATTGAAGCGGGTGCAATGATCGAAGGATCTGTGACACCGCTTGATTCTCAAAATTCAGGTAAGAGCAAAAAAGGCCAATCAAAAGTAAAAACGAAAGTGCGCCAAGACAATAGCGCGGAACTTCCGTTCTCTGAAAAGGTTGCTTCTTAAGGTTTATATTAAAAGTACGATACCTCCAATTTTTAAAAGAGCCTGCTTTGTGTAGGCTCTTTTTTTTATGGAGTCTTGCCTTTAAATGCACATAAATCTTTAACGGGGCAGTTGGGACAATCAGGCTTACGCGCCTTACAGATATATCGGCCATGTAAAATTAGCCAATGATGAGCATGGAGTAGAAATTCTTTCGGAATTTTTTGTTCTAACTTCTTTTCGACGGCTTCAGGAGTCTTTCCTGATGCGAGGCCAGTGCGGTTACTGACACGGAAGAGATGCGTGTCGACAGCGATTGTTGGTTGTCCAAAAGCCATGTTTAAAACAACGTTCGCTGTTTTACGCCCGACACCAGGAAGTTTGACAAGATCATCACGATTTTCGGGAACGATACTGTTGTGCTCATCAATCAAGATTTGAGAGAGTTTGTAAATGTTTTTGGCTTTGGTATTAAACAGGCCAATGGTTTTGATATAATCGCGTATTTTATCTTCGCCAAGCGCCACCATTTTTTTAGGGGTGTTTGCGGCCTCAAACAATGCTTTGGTTGCTTTATTGACGCCAATATCGGTTGCTTGAGCTGATAAAACGACTGCAACGAGCAAGGTAAATGGATTAGTGTAGTTTAATTCGCCTTTTGGTTCTGGCTCTATGGCCTGTAGGCGGGAGAAAAATTCGATGACATTGTCTTTTTTCATGTTTTGTTTATACTTTAAACCATGCAAAAAATCACTTACGGAATTCACGATACTGAATTAGGCCGTATTGTCATTGGACAAACGGATAAGGGGCTTTGTTGGCTGGGGTTTATGATCAGTAAGGAAGAGGGCGCTTATAAGGGTGATGGCTTGATGCGTATGAAAGAATATTTTTCGGAAAGTTCTTTTGAAGAAGATAAGGCCAAGACATTTGAAACGTTAAGTCAGGTATTTCAGGCTTGGGAAAGCGATAAATTGAAATCTATTCCGCTGGATTTGCAAGGTACAGATTTTCAATGTGCTGTTTGGCAAGTTCTTCTTAATATTCCAAGAGGAAAAACATTAAGTTACGGCGATGTGGCCAATGATATTGGCAAACCTAAAGCGTCACGCGCTGTAGGAACGGCAGTGGGGGATAATCCGATTTCACTTATCGTGCCATGTCACCGCGTTGTTCAAAAATCTGGAAATCTTGGCAATTACGGCTGGGGCTTGGATTTAAAACGCCGTCTTCTTGAAATAGAAGCGGCTTAACTTCTTACAAATCTAAAACATCTGTCATGGAATAAAGGCCTGCTTTTTTGCCCTTTGTCCATTGAGCGGCGCGAAGCGCGCCTTTGGCAAATAAAGAGCGATCAGTTGCTTTATGGCCTAATTCAATGCGTTCTCCTTGAGAGAAAAACGTTACGGTATGTTCGCCAACGACGTCGCCGCCGCGCTGTACGGCATAACCGATATCACCTTGTTTGCGCGCGCCTTCACGATCAACAATAAAATCGCCACCACCACGGCCTTCACGCGCCGCTTTTCCAAGAGCAAGAGCTGTGCCAGAAGGGCTGTCGATTTTGTGATGATGGTGCGTTTCAAAAACTTCAATGTCCCATTCGCTATCAAGGCGTTCTGCCGCTTGTTTTACAAGGGCAAGGAGCATGTTTACGCCAACACTCATATTTGCGGCGTAAACAATTGTTGCTTTTTGAGATGATGTTTTTAAGATTTGTTCCTGCTCATCTGTTAGGCCTGTTGTTCCAATAACAAGAGCTGTACCAGTTTGCGCGGCAACATCGGCGTGAACAACGGTTGCATCAGGATGAGAAAAATCAATGACGGCATCAGCCTCTTTGAAAAGAGGAAGAGGATCATCCCCTTTATCAATACCACCAGCAAATTCAAAAGAATTGTTACTTTTAATGCTTTGCACTAAAATTTGGCCAACGCGGCCTTTGTATCCTGTCACACCGATTTTCATGATTGTACCTTATAAGATTTTTTTGTTTTTATAACCCGTCACAAACTTTTTCAGAGTTTTGTGAGAGGTATCTTGCATATTGCGCGGCGAGCCTTTTATCACTGGCATTTCCACTTTTCATTGCTTTACCGTAATTCGCCGCCGCCGTATGCCTATTATTTTCGAGACGCTGCAGGCAAGCATTTGTAGATTTTTGCTTATACCCATCCCAGATATAACCAAAAGACGCAATAAAGATGCAGGCAAGTATAAGAAACCTATAACTTCCTGGTAACCGTTCTACAAGCAGCATCTGTTCGTCTTTTGTGACAACATACATATTACTGTCCATTATACATTATTTTTATAGGTTAGAAAAACCTTACGCTATTATCAAGGGTATTTGCCTTTTTTGTAAAGCTTTTTAAGGTATTGATAATAAATAAAAATATTTTTATTTAGAGGTAATGGCAACGGTTAGACGGCTTGTACAGGAAATTTTTTTGTCATCTTTGAATATTTCTGTATTCCATACGTGAAGGGTACGGCCTATTTTAATAGGTTTACAAATGCCAGTGACAAAGCCTTCTGAAACAGGTCGAAGGTGGTTGGCATTGATTTCAATACCAATGGCACGTTGTTTGTCTGGATCAATACACATCCATGCGGCGACAGAACCTAATGTTTCAGATAAAACACAAGAGGCACCACCATGAAGAATACCAAACGCCTGCTTTGTTTTTTCATCAACGGGCATACGGGCTTTGAGGTAGTCTTTACCAATTTCAAGAAATTCGATGCCTAAATGCCCAGCCATGTTTGCATTACGCAGGCCGTTTAACATTTCTAAATCATATTCTTTAAACCAAATACTAGTCATTTTCATTTGTCTTACTTTTGCGTTACTTGTCACTCACGTATTGATATACGTTTCGTTTTGCGTGCCTTGTATTGGAATAAAGCGAAATAACGAAAACTCCAATAGGGATTAGTCTTTTAAATCAGCCCATAAATCTTTCATACGATCAAAAAAACCGCTGGATTCAGGGGAGTGCTTTTTACCACTTTTCCCAGAGAGGTCATTGTCCAGATTTTTGAAAACTTCTTTTTGTTTTGAGCTTAAGTTTACAGGCGTTTCAACAAAAATTTCGATGTACATATCACCGTATGAGCCCGATTGCATGACGGGCATGCCTTTTTCTCTCATGCGCATTTGTTGACCTGTTTGCGTTCCACTTGGGATTTTTAGTTTTCCGCGTGAGCCGCTGATTGTGGGTACTTCAACTTCACCGCCAAGAGCTGCCGTTGTCATGGTAATCGGAACGCGGCAATGTAGGTTTGCACCATCACGGCGGAAAAAATCATGTGGTTTTACGGTGATAAGAACATATAGATCGCCTGCGGGGCCGCCGCGTACTCCAGCTTCTCCTTCACCTGTTAGGCGAATACGTCTGCCGTTATCAATACCTTTAGGGATATTGATTTTTAGTGTTTTTTCGCGTCTGATACGACCGGCACCGCCACATTTCTTACAGGGTTTTTTAATGACTGTTCCCGCGCCAGCGCAAGTGCCACAAGTACGTTCAATGGTAAAGAATCCTTGTTGTGCGCGAACACGACCAGCGCCCTGACACGTGGAGCATTCTTCGGATGAGGTTCCTTCTTCTGCGCCGCTTCCTTTACAACTATCACAAGTATCTTGGATAGGTATTTTTATTGTTTTTTCTGTGCCTTTATAGGCATCTTCTAATGTGATTTCAGTTGCATATTGCAGATCATTACCGCGCATAGCGCCGTTGCTACTGCGTTGCTGTCCGCCGCCAAAACCGCCACCAAACATATTTTCGAAGATGTCAGAAAAATCTGCGCCGCCAAAACCGCCACCAAATGGATTGCCACCACCTCCAAAGCCACCATGGGAGCCATCAAAAGCAGATGAGCCGTACTGATTATAAGCAGCACGTTTTTCATCATCTTTTAAAATGTCATACGCCGCGTTGACTTCTTTAAACTTTTGTTCTGCCTCTTTATTATCTTTGTTTTGATCAGGGTGATACTTCATCGCCAGCTTACGGTAAGCTTTTTTGATTTCAGCAGCGTCCGCATTACGATCAACGCCTAATACTTTGTATAAATCTTCTGACATTTAGAGTTCCTTGTTTTGTTATTTCAAAGCGAAGCGAGAAAGTTCACGCTCCGCTTTGTTTGAATAACAATGACTTTTAAAAGCTATTAGTCGTCTTTTTTGTCATCAGAAGAGGTGTCTTCGTCGACTTCGGTGAATTCTGCATCAACAACATCATCTGGTGTGTCGGCGCTTTCGGCTGTTTCACCTTCAGGAGCGTTAGCAGCAGCTTCAGCTTCTTGTTGTTTTTTGTAGACCATTTCACCAAGTTTCATTGAAGCATTCATTAAGACTTCAGTTTTTGCCTTAATATCTTCTGGTGAAGACTCTTCAACGTCTAATGCTGCTTGTAGATCGGCCATGGCTGTATCAATTTCTGCTTTTTCTTCAGCAGGAACATCATCGCCAAGATCTTTAAGTGTGCTTTCAGTTTGGTGAATAAGGCTTTCTGCATTGTTGCGTGCTTCTACGCTTTCACGACGTGCCTTATCGGCGTCCGCGTTGCTTTCTGCATCTTTAACCATGCTTTCGATGTCTTCATCAGATAGGCCGCCAGAGGCTTGAATGCGGATTTGTTGCTCTTTGCCGGTCGCTTTATCTTTCGCAGAAACTTGAACGATACCGTTGGCATCAATATCAAAGGTCACTTCGATTTGTGGCATACCGCGCGGCGCGGCAGGAATACCAACAAGATCAAATTGACCAAGCGGTTTGTTATCTGCAGCCATTTCACGTTCCCCTTGGAAAACACGAATTGTCACGGCAGATTGATTGTCTTCTGCTGTTGAAAATACCTGTGATTTCTTTGTCGGGATTGTTGTGTTGCGATCAATAAGGCGCGTAAAGATACCGCCCATTGTTTCAATACCAAGTGATAAAGGTGTCACATCAAGAAGAAGAACGTCTTTCACGTCGCCTTGTAAAACACCACCTTGAATAGCCGCACCATCGGCAACAACTTCGTCAGGGTTTACACCTTTGTGTGGTTCTTTGCCGAAGAAGTCATTCACTGTTTCGATTATTTTTGGCATACGCGTCATACCACCAACCATCACAACATCATCAATATCAGATGCCTTAAGGCCAGCATCTTTAAGCGCGGATTTTACCGGATCGATTGTGCGTTTAACCAAGTCATCAACGAGGCTTTCAAGCTTCGCACGTGATAATTTCACGTTAAGGTGTTTTGGCCCAGAAGCATCAGCTGTAATAAACGGGAGGTTTACTTCAGTTTGTTGTGCAGAAGATAACTCGATCTTTGCTTTTTCAGCAGCTTCTTTCAGACGTTGAAGAGCAAGCTTATCCTCACGAAGGTCTATCGCTTGTTCTTTTTTGAACTCGTCTGCTAAATAATCAATGATACGAAGGTCAAAGTCTTCACCACCAAGGAATGTATCACCGTTGGTTGATTTCACTTCAAAGACACCATCGCCGATTTCAAGAACAGACACATCGAAAGTCCCACCACCAAGATCATAGACGATGATTGTCCCCGTTGATTTTTTATCTAGACCATAGGCAAGTGCAGCAGCCGTTGGCTCGTTGATAATACGAAGCACTTCAAGTCCAGCAATCTTACCGGCATCTTTTGTTGCCTGACGTTGGCTATCGTTAAAGTAAGCAGGAACCGTAATAACGGCCTGATCAACAGTCTCACCAAGATAGCTCTCGGCTGTTTCTTTCATTTTTTGCAAGATCATCGCAGAAAGCTGTGATGGTGCCATTTTTTCACCATCAATTTCTACCCATGCATCACCGTTATCGCCTTCAACAATTTTGAAAGGCGCTTTTGATGCCATATCTTGCACATCTTTGTCTTTGAACGAACGGCCAATAAGGCGTTTAATCGCAAAGACAGTGTTTTCTGGATTTGTTACCGCTTGACGCTTTGCTGGCTGTCCAACAAGACGCTCATCATCTTTTGTGAAAGCAACCATTGATGGCGTTGTACGCGCACCTTCTGCATTCTCGATAACTTTAGGTTCTTTACCGTCCATGACGGCTACACAAGAGTTTGTAGTTCCTAGGTCAATACCTATGACTTTTGACATGCTTTTTCTCCTTATAATTAAGCAAGATTTATAGCTTTCCTGTTGAATGATTCAACCAGTAAAAGCCTTTATTTTCAATATAAAGCCCGTTTTTCACAGCACCTTATGATGTATTTATAGCAAAAATGCGAGTCAGATTTCAAGTATTTTCCGTTTGTTCACAATGGTAATTTGTTCAAAAACTTGAGTTTTGGTGATTTGAGGCATAGAAAAAGGTTGCAATTTAAGTGTTTTAAGGTTATGGAAACTAATGAGCAATACGAAAAATTCTAATATAGCTGCTTCCAGTCTGCATCAGCTTTGTTCTGATGAGATTCAGTCGTTTTTAGAAAAGAAGGAAAAAGACGGTCTTATTGATGATTTTGAAGTTGAAAGAAAACCAAAAGTTGATAAGGACATTACAGTTTTTAAAGTTACAGGAACGCATAGCGCAGTTCGCTATCCAAACTACTCATTGAAAGCATCCGATTGTTTTTCACAACATTTAACGGCGAGTGGCCTTATTCAAGGGCGTTCAAAGTTAAAAGATATTTATATGACAGTGACGTCTGGATTTAAAGTTAGAAGTACATCTGTTTTAACGACAGCTAACGGCTATCAAAAGTTTGTGAGAGCTTATTCAGCGGATGCCCCGCTAGAATTAGATAGATTTGATCGGCGGAGAATTAACCCATATTTGAAACGGGTGACAGGCTTGTTTGTTCGACTTGATTCCGTTTTTGAAGCACGGGCAGAATACATGCAAAGAAAAATAGAAAAGCGTGCTGAACGGGTTGCTCATAGTCCATGGGGAAAGCCGTTCGAGTATAGAAGATAATCTAAACGCCTAACCCTGAATATCGATTTTTGCGCCGGGATCTGTTGGACTTTCTTGGTCCATAGATTTGGCAAGGCCAACTTTGGCGGCGCGCAAGAGGCGATCTTTAATCACATAGCCTGGCTCGATGACTTGGATGATTTGACCATTTTCTTTCCCGGGCATTGGTGTTTCAAACATGACTTCATGGAAGTTTGGGTCAAACATTTCATCCAGAGGCTCAATTTTTTGAATGCCATGACGATCAAAAGTCGATGTGAGTTCGCGGCGCATAGCGGAAATACCATCAATTAAGTTTTCTAAACGTGGGTCTACTTCTTTTAAGTCATCAGGAATGGCTTCTAATGCCCGTTTAAAGTTGTCTGAAAAGCCTAAAAGGTCACGCGCAAAGTTTGCGATAGCAAAGTTTCCAGCATCGTTACGGTCTTTAATAGCGCGTTTACGTGTGTTTTCTGCATCTGCTAAAGCCCGCATAGTGCGATTTTTTGCTTCAAGTAATTCATTTTGTAAGGCTTCTATTTGTGCTTCAGGGGTAAGAAGAGTTTCAACATTTTCTTCAGGCGCTGCTGTTTCTTCCGTAGCTCGCTCAGAGGTATTTGTGTTTTCGGTTTCTTCTTGTCCGTTTTCTGGTGTTTGAGGAGTCTCAGTCATATTCTACCTTGTTTTTACTAAAATTATTTCGTCCGTTTTATAACGTCTTACCAGGCAATGTGGCAAATACTTTTAAAGGCTTTTCAATTTCGGTGCGGCCATTCGGGCCATCGTAAGGACGTTTTACATTGATCGAACCCACTTCTGTATAAGGGTTGGTGCCGATTTGATCAATTGTAGATCCATCCTCATCCATGAAAAAGAATGTTGAAGAACTCTTGTTCCCTTTGTAACGATTTGCCATTTCTAAATCAAGCGGTGCGAGATTGTTCTGACGGGCAACACGCAGAATGGCGCTGGCTACATCATCAGTCTTTTTAGCCATGGGAACGTGAAGAGCGACGACATTTTTATTGCTATCATAAGATATGATTTTATTGTCGTTTGTTCCGCGGAAATTTTGAATTTTGAAAGCAAGCTGCGTCATTGGTTTTAACTCTACACGATCATTGTAAAAAGAAACTTCGTAACGATCGCGGGCAACTTCATTGCTAAAACGAATTTGCTTAATACCTCTTTCTTGAAGGTCTGACTTATTAAGCACAACAAGCGCTGAAACTGTTTGATTTCCTTTAGGGCAATTAGTTTCAATAGCTTCACGTTTATAATTTTTTACTTTTATATCCATGTAATACTCTTCGGTGAATGATGCTTCATATTCTAAAGGACTTAGTTTCCAGCACCCTGTAATGATATCTCCAGTATCAATGAGAATACCAAATTGGTCTTCTTCGAAATAATCATGTCTGACAATAGAAACATAGAGAGTATGGGGTTTGATGTAACCTTTTTTACTTTCTATTGCGGCGGTCTGATCTTTCATCATTTCGATAGTTTGATTGACGTATTCTGATCCAGGTTTTGTAAAAATTTGGCCATCGTCCGCAACCGCTATAGAGGGAGAAAGTAAAAATAATGCTAAAAACAGTAGTTTCATATCAAATGTCCTTAAAATAACCGTTAAAACATCATATAGAGCTTTGTTCGCACCTGCAAATAGCCAAAAGCTGGTGTTCTTTAATTATCCTTAGAAAATCATGAATAATCCTACATATACAGCGGTTTTAACGGTTTTGGAAATTGACAATTGTGTCTTAACGCTTAAAGTCGGGCGCGAATACTTGAACGAACCATTACTTTAAGAGGATATTATTATGACACGTCCATCAGGCCGCGAACTCAACATCATGCGACAAGTTGAAATTATTTCTGGATTTTCTAAGCATGCGGAAGGCTCTTGCTTGATTAAGTTCGGCGATACGCATGTGCTTTGTACAGCGACAGTTGAAGAAAAAGTGCCGGGGTGGATGAAAAATTCAGGAAAAGGTTGGGTGACGGCTGAATATGGTATGTTGCCGCGTTCAACAGATCGGCGTATGGATCGTGAGGCGGCAAAAGGAAAACAATCTGGGCGTACCCAAGAAATTCAACGCCTTATTGGTCGTGCATTACGCGCGGTTGTTGATATGGAGGCATTGGGTGAACGTCAGGTCCGTCTTGATTGTGACGTTATTCAGGCTGATGGCGGTACGCGCTGCGCCTCGGTAACAGGGGCTTACGTTGCGCTTCATGCGGCGATGCAGTATCTGATAGACATTAAGCTGCTTGATAAAATGCCGCTCAAAGACACTGTTTCTGCGATTTCATGCGGAATTTATAATGGTAGTCCCGTTTTAGATTTGGATTACGCCGAAGATTCTTGCGCTGAAACAGATGCTAATTTCGTGATTACAGGTAGTGGAGGCATTGTTGAAATTCAAGGAACCGCAGAACAAGAGCCATTTAGTGAAGAGGAGTTTGTGAACTTGTTTGACCTTGCGAAGAAGGGTTGTAATGACCTTGCTAAAATGCAAAAAGCCATATTGGGTGTGGAGTAGGCTTTAATGATAAAAACATTGGTTGTTGCCACGCATAATAAAGGTAAAGTTGTCGAGTTTGAAAAAATGCTTGGTAATCTTGTCGGCAATGCGGTTGGTGAATTAAAAAATGCCACAGATTTTAATCTGCCAGAACCAGAAGAAACCGAAGATACTTTTATTGGAAATGCTATTTTAAAAGCGCGCGCAGCGTGTGAGAGAACAGGTATTCCATGCCTTGCTGATGATAGTGGCATTGCTATCGATGCTTTGGGCGGTGCGCCTGGAATTTATTCTGCGCGTTGGGCAGAAACCCCTGAGGGGCGAGATTTTGATAGAGCGATAAACCGCGTTTATAATGAATGCGGACATATTGATGGTACACAGACTGCGCGTTTTGTCGCTGTTTTGGCTCTTGTTTATCCTAATGGTAAAGAGGAAGTCTTTGAAGGTGTTGTTGAGGGCAATTTAACGTGGCCAGCGCGCGGCGATAAAGGCTTTGGCTATGATCCTATTTTTGTGCCAGAAGGACATGATATTACTTTTGCTGAAATGGAGCC
>PANS01000059.1 GCA_002708415.1 Micavibrio sp.
AAAAAGCCTGCAGCGAAAAAGAAGGCCGCTCCGAAGAAAAAAGTAGCCGCTAAGAAAAAACCTGCAGCGAAAAAGAAGGCCGCTCCGAAGAAAAAGGTAGCCGCTAAGAAAAAGCCTGCAGCGAAAAAGAAAACAACTGCTCGTAAAAAGAAGAAGTAGTTTTCTTGAATAATAAGAATTTGAAGAACCCGCCTGAATTTGGCGGGTTTTTTATTGCCCCATTTTTAACTTAATTTAGACTTCAAGCCGCTTTCATGTTTATATAGTAGATATAAGCAGTGGGGGCTTACAGCAGGTAACGTTATGGCATCAAAATTTCCGTTTTTACTCAATTTTTCATTTTTAAAGACTATGCGTTCTTTTTTTAAGAAGGAAACATGGTCTGATGTCATTTCGAATGTTATGCCATTTTCAAAATCAGGGAAGAAAAAGCCTCTTGAGCTTCCCTCTCCGCGTACTTTGAATGCGGATGAAGAGATTTCAAAGCAATATCAAAATCACTCTTGCTCAAATTATATGGATTTGAAAATGCGCTTTCGTGATGTTGGTCGTATGAATGCGATTGTTGAGACATTAGGGCGTGATTTTTTAACGGCTATGCCAGAAGGGGCATATAAAAGCCGTCTGGGTCAAATTTCATTTTTATCACGTCGCTTGCATGAAGATTTAGCCAGTCAGGAAGTTGCAACACTGATTGAAAAAGCAAATACACATCTTCATAAATTTCCGGATGAATGGGATGAATGGGATACGGCGAATTTGCATGAAATGGAAATTATGTACCGTCATCATTGCAAAGTTGATCCTGAGTTAATGGAGAAAAAAGCTCATCTTTCTTATGAGGGGCGTCGTCGTCATCGTGCGGTATTGCGTGATAATGACTGGGAGTCGGCAAAGGGTTTTTTGCAGGAGATGATTGATTTACAGCGCGAGATTGCTGAATCAAAGTGCCTTGCTGATAATGAACATGATACGGACGCACCATATCAAGCGTTGATGCGCGAGTATATTCCGGGCGCGCGACTTGATGATGTCGATGCATTATTTTCAGATTTGAATGTGAAGCTCAAAAACATGCTTCCTCAAATTATTGAAAAGCAAAAGACGGAAGCTCCTGCAATTCCATTATCAGGTGAATATCCAGCTGACTTACAGTTATGGCTTAATAAATCTTTATTGAAAGTTATCGGTTTTGATTTTGACCGTGGTGGTTTGTATGAAACGGGACATAATCCTGTTGAAGGTGGAACGCCAGATGATACACGTCTTGTGATTAAAACTTCAAACGAGGGTAATTTCTTAGAGTCGATGAAGAGTACATTGCATGAAGGTGGGCATGGATTATATATTCAAGGGCTTCCGCGGACGCAGTGGCGTTACCAGCCCGTTGGTCAGGATTTAGGCGCTGCCGTACAAGAATCACAAGCATTATTGATTGAAATGCTTTTAGGGCGCAAGAAGGCGTTTTTTGAGTATGTTTCTCCGCGTATTGAAGGATTATTTCAAGATTTTGGTGATCAGGGGATGAGCGCAGATAATTTATACAAACTGAAAACACGTGTAAAAGCGACGCCAGATCGCAAAAGCGCAGATGAGGTGACGTATTTTTTCCATGTTGACCTTAGAACGAAGTTAGAGCGGGAGCTTATAGGCGGACGTTTAAAGGTAAAAGATCTTCCAGAGGCATGGAATGAAGGCATCTATGAGCGCCTTGGTGTAAAACCTAAAGGCTACGCCGATGGTTGTTTGCAAGACGTACACTGGTTCGTTGGGAAGTTTGGTTATTTTCCGTCTTATACGATAGGTCATGCAATGGCGGCGCAGTTTTATGCGCAAATGCGTAAAGAGATTCAAAATATTCCAGGACTTATGCGTACAGGTGATTTTGTGCCAATTAAACGCTGGCTGAATGAGAAAATACACGATAAAGGGCGTATTTTACGTACAGATGATTTGGTCCAAGATATTACGGGATCATCGTTGCAGTCTCATGCGTTGATAAATCATTTTGAAGACCGTTATTTAACAGCTGCGTAGTTTTGGAAATATAGTCTTAAAACGCACGTGACAACATGTCTTAGTTATGCTTAAAAGTAGGCATGACTAGATATTTTTCGACGCGCGGTGGCGCTTCTAACCAATCATTTACAGACGTTTTATTGAATGGTCTTGCACCAGATGGTGGTTTGTTCATTCCTGAAAAATGGCCAGAGTTCTCTGCTGATGATATTTCACATCTAAGTGGTGTGCCTTATGCGGATATTGCTTATAAAGTAATCGAAGGTTTTGTTGGTAATGATATCGAAAAAACGACGTTGAAGCGTATTTTAACAGAAGTTTATCAAAAAGAATTCTCCCATGCATGTGTAGCACCGCTTGTTCAAATTGGTCCCAATGCTTGGGTTTTGGAACTTTTTCATGGTCCAACTCTGGCATTTAAAGACTACGCACTGCAGCTTTTAGGACGTTTATTTGACCATGTTCTTGAGGAGCGCGGTGAACGCGTTACAATCGTCGGCGCCACATCTGGTGATACGGGATCTGCTGCGATTGAAGCCTGCCGCCACTGTAAAAATATTGATATTTTTATTTTGCATCCAGAAGGTAGAACATCTGAAGTACAGCGCCGTCAAATGACAACAATTGAGGCGCCTAATGTTCACAATATTGCATTAAGGGGAACATTTGATGATTGTCAGAATTTGGTGAAAGCCATGTTTAACGATCAAAAATTCCGTGGTGATATGAATTTATCGGCTGTAAATTCAATAAATTGGGCGCGCATTATGGCGCAAATCGTATATTATTTTACGGCGGCTATTGCTTTGGGAGCTCCGAAACGTTCAGTATCTTTTGCTGTTCCAACGGGTAATTTTGGTAATATTTATGCGGCGTATGCGGCGCGCCAAATGGGATTGCCGATTAAACGTCTTATTATTGGTTCAAACCGCAATGATATTTTAACGCGCTTTTTTGAAACAGGCGCGATGAAAACGGAAAATGTTGAACCGTCATTATCACCAAGTATGGATATTCAAATTTCAAGTAATTTTGAACGCTATCTTTGCGATTTATTGGATAGAGATACAAAGAGCATCGATAAATTGATGAAATCCTTTAAAGAAAAAGGCTCTTTTACCCTTGGGCCGGAATTTTTGCGTAAAATGCGTGGTGAGTTTGATGCACGCCGTTGTGATGACAAGCAAACACAAGCGATTATGACAGCATGTTATAAAGAAACGGGGTATATCCTTGATCCGCATACGGCAGTTGGATTATTTGCTGGTATGCAAGTGCGTGAAGATCCTTCTATTCCTCTCGTTTCATTGGCTTGCGCTCACCCTGCAAAGTTCCCTGACGCGGTTGAAAAAGCAATTGGAATACGTCCAGAATTACCGTCGCATTTGGCAGACCTTTATGAACGCGCAGAGCATTACGCGGTTCTTGATAATGATCTTTCTAAGGTTCAGGATTACGTTCGCCAGAATGTGAATCGTTAAGGCTAATCAATCGCTTAACTATCTAATTTGTTTTGAAACCATCGTTTTTGGTACTCTTCGCCTATGTTTAATAGGTAAGAAAGGGTTAGATTATGAGTAATCAATTAACACAAAAAACGGTTTTGGATAATGGTTTATCCGTTGTTACAGGTTATATTTCTGATCAGGCAACAAGTGAAATATATATATCCATTCATGTTAATAGCGGTTCAGCTGATGATATGACGAATGGAGAAGCACATTTCTTAGAACATATGCTGTTTAATGGTATTGAGACACCCAGAGGTTCCATAGATTTTAAAACTTTAAAACAAGAACGTGAACAAAACGGCATCATGTTTAATGCACATACAAATCGCACAGAAACAGTATACAAAGCCACCGTTCCTACGGCTTTGGGTGATGAGGGTGTAGAACGGGCTTTATATGAGTTATCCCGTATGGTGGCCTCACCAAGTTTACTGGAAGATCGTATAGCACATGAAAAAAAAGTAATTCATAATGAATGGGGAAGTTACCAATCTGATTTAAGTCGTTTCTTACTCGATCAACTTTTCTTATCCGCCTATGCTGATAATCCTGAATTTTCCCATAGAATTTTGGGTGAGAGGGAGGATATAGCTCAAATTTCAAGAGAGGGGTTAGTTAATTTTATGGCTTCACATTATACCGCGCCGAATATGACAGTTGCTTTTTCAGGGCCAGTAGATCATAGACGAGTTGTGAGTTGGGCAGAGGACATGTCAACAGACTTGCCTGATGTTGAAAGACCAGACTTGCCAGTTGAAACAACACCAACACCGTTTTATGAAACGATTAACTTTTCTATATTACCGCACGCTTTTTTTACGATTTGCCTTTCATGGGAGGGAAGTGATGATTATGAATCTGATATTGCAATTGCGATGGCGCAGAGTGTTTTGAGCAAGCGTCTTAATGATGTGGTTAGAGAAGAAAAAGGAGATACATACGGTTTGAGTGTTTCTAGCAACAAGTTTAGGCAAACGGGTGTCATGCAGATACATACGGATACAGATTCTAGTAATGTTGCACATATTTTAAAGGAAATAGCGCGCGAATTTAGTTCTTTGGCGTATGGAGATATTGAGCAAGAAATTGAAACTATGAAAGGTTTTTGGCGTAATGGTAATGCAAGTACACGCCGTAATGCAGAATATATGATGGCGAATTTAATTGATGATAGTGGCCGCTTTGGGGCGCTTTATAACCCCGATATATCATTGGAGCAAATTGATAACGTGACAGCGTGCGCTGTTCAAAGTTATATATTGAAAGCAGTTTCTAATCCAATTGGTCTGGTTGGCTTGGCACCTGAAGGTTCTTACCCCCCTGAGGCAAAATTTAAAGATATTATGCGATTGCAAGAGCCTTCCCAAAAGCTTAGATTACGAAGAGATTTTACAGCTTAAAAGGGCATGTTTCATGACAATCCAATCAACAACGCTCCCTAATGGCCTGCGGGTCATCACTGATACTGTGCCAACGGTGGAATCCGTTGCTCTTGGTGTGTGGTGTGATGTAGGAACGCGGCACGAAAATATGACGCATAACGGTGTGGCACATATGGTTGAACATATGATGTTTAACGGCACGCCAACCCGAAGCGCCCAAGATATCGTGAGTGAGATTGAAAGTGTCGGCGGGCAGATGAATGCCTATACCTCTCGTGAAGTAACCGCTTATTATGTTCATCTTTTGAAAGAAGATACTGAAAAAGCAATAGATGTTATTTCTGACATGATGCAAAGACCAACATTTCCTGATAGTGAAATTGAAAAAGAGCGCGGCGTTATTGTTCAAGAAATTGGTATGACCAATGATACGCCAGATGATCTTGTTTTTGATCTATATCAAGAAACGGCTTACCCCGATCAAGCGCTTGGCGCGCCGATTTTAGGAACAGCTGAAATAGTTGAGGGCATGAAAAAACAAACGATGTTTGATTATGTTGAAAGTTTTTATACGCCGCAAAACCTTGTTCTGTCGGCATCAGGTAACCTTGATCATGACCAATTTGTTAAATGGTCAGAGCAGTATTTTAATGCCCTTCCGAGTGATAAAAAGCGTGAATCATTGCACGCAAATTACAAAGGAGGAGAATGCCGTACCATTAAAAATCTTGAGCAAAGCCATGTTGTTCTTGGCTTTCAGGGGATTCATAAATCGCATGATAAGTATTATGCGGCGATTTTACTCTCGACAATTTTAGGCGGCGGTATGTCCTCACGGCTTTTCCAAGAGGTGCGTGAAAAGCGTGGTCTTGTTTATTCAACTTATGCCTCACATAGCGCCTATGTTGATGATGGACAGTTTGAAATTTATGCGGGAACGGGGCCAGAAAAACTTCCCGAGCTTATGCCAGTCATTTGTGATGAGCTTAAAAAAATCGCAGCAGAAAAAGTGGGATCTGAAGAATTAGAGCGGGCTAAATCGCAATTGCGCGCTGGAATTTTGATGGGTCGTGAATCGATGTTGAGCCGCGTTAACAGACAAGCAAAACACCTTATTCACTTTGATGAAAATGTTAGTATCTCAAGCATTATCGAAAAAATTGACGCCATAAGCACCGATGATATTCAAGAGATTGCCACTCAAATTTTCAAAGGGAAGCCAACGCTATCGGCTCTTGGCGCGCTGGATAAACTTGAAGATTTTGATGTTCTTGAACAGCGTTTAGCGGCTTAAGGAATAACCTGAAACTCCTGACGGCGAAATATGGGCAAGTTTTTCTTGCCATCATCTATGAGTTGTCGAAGAGTATTTGCAGGAATAGTATAATTAACAACCTCTTCATCGTCATGTATTGCCCCTGTTACATTTCGCATTAAAATCCTATCTAATAGAGTTGCGGCGCTGGCGCTCAGACAGAAATCTGTCCCACAATCAGGTGCGGATAAATCTTTTTCAATCTCATCTAAAAATTCTGTCGCTCGTAATACAAAACCCATAAGACATAAATTATGGAAATAAAGAAGGTTTGTCAATATGTAATTTATGCCCGACCAGATTGATCGGATAAAAGACTGGGGTTGATACCAATCTGTAGCATTCCTGAATTCCAAATATTATCTGATGCAGTGTTAAAGACCAATTGGGCAGACGCTGGTGCAATCATCCACGCATTTTCTTTAATTTCTTTTTCTAATTGCCCTGCGCTCCATCCAGCATACCCTAAAGCAAAGAGCATCTTTTCAGGAGCGCTTCCTTTCGCAATGGCTTCAATAGCATCAATCGTACCTGTTACATTAAGGTTTTCATCAATCTTGATTGTACCTTCTTGTTTAAAATCATCACTATGTACTAAAAAGCCTCGCGCTATTTCAATCGGTCCACCGCACATTACAGGAAGTTTTGCTATAGTAGGGGGAACATGAATATCTGATTGAATGTCGAGATCTTTGAGTAATTTTCCAAACTCTAAATCAGGCAGTGTATGATTGATAACAATACCCATGGCACCTTTTTCATCGTGTGCACAAACAAGGATAGCGGCTTTATGAAACCGTGGATCTTCCATATGTGGCATAGAAAGAAGAAGTTGTCCTGAAAAATATGAGTTGCCTACTTGTGACATGAGTTAATGATGGAGCAAATATATTGAAACATCAAGGCAAACAAAAGAGCATGCACATAATTCGTACATAGAGGAGGGTTAGTAAATACCGCCTGTTCCATTAAAGCTGTTGTCCTCGTTATTCCCTAATGAAGGTGTTTCTTCATTGGTAATAATGCGCTTTTGATCTTGTTTCTTCTTATTTTGGAAGTAAGAGAAAGGGATGCCGCTGTTTTGATCATTGGCAAAAGGATCATATATTTCAACATTTTCATCTTGGTACTGTGTTGGGTAATCTTCATATCCGAACTGATTCATACCATCTTGATCAAAAGGGCCGTAATAATTTTCTGCTCCGATGATGCTGTTATCTAGAACATAATTATCATTGCTTGGTTCTGTTCCATTTACAAAAGCTTCCCAAATAATATTGCTATCTCCTGGCATAGCGCGACGTCCTGTATCGGCATTGATGCGCATGTGCTTTACCCCTGCTGGTACGCGAAAAGGAGTAAGAGATGTATCTTTTAAGGCGCCTTTCATAAAGTCTTTGAATATGGGCGCGGCAACAGAAGATCCCGTTTCACGTTTACCCATGGATTTTGGGTCATCAAAGCCAGTGAAGACACCAACAACTAAATCTGGAGAAAACCCAATAAACCATGCATCTTTTGACTCGTTTGTTGTGCCTGTTTTGCCTGCTAAAGGCTGTTCAAATTCTATACCAACGCGGCGGGCTGTGCCGCGGTCAACGACACCTTGCATGATGGAAACAATTTGGTAAGTCGTTTTTTCATCGGCAACCTGCTCACGTGTATCTGGTACAGCTGGGGTTCTTTGCCCTTCCCAACGAATTAGTTTTCCGCAATTTGCACAAGGGCGCTTATCATGAGAGAAAATAGTTTTTCCTTCACGATCTTGAATACGGTCAATAAAGGTGGGTGTGATTTTCTTACCACCATTGACGAGCATGCCGTAGGCAGCAGTCATTTTTAGTAGTGTGGTTTCCCCTGAACCAAGAGAATAAGAAAGAAGCGGTTTCATTTTATCGGCGATACCAAATTTTTCTGCGTAAGTAACGATTTTTTCCATACCAATATGATTGGCAAGACGAACGGTCATGAGATTACGTGATTTTTCTATCCCTTTACGAATAGGTGTCGGACCGTATGTTTTGTTTGAGTAATTGCTTGGACGCCAAAAATCACCAGGGGCTTGCTCATAAACAAAAGGGGCATCTAAAACACGTGTACTTGGTGTAAATCCTTCATCAAGAGCAGCAAGATAGACGAATGGTTTAAAGGCAGATCCTGGCTGTCTTTGTGCTTGTGTTGCACGATTGAATTTAGAAGCAAATGACCAGCCGCCTTGCATGGCTAAAACGCGACCCGTATGAGGATCTAAAGCGATAAGGGCGCCTTGAACTTTTGGAATTTGGCGTAAGACGTATTTATCTTCTTCTTTTTCAACGATGATAACATCGGCTTTTTTAACAACATCGCTAACACGAATAATTTCAGGACCAAGGGCGTAGCAATCTTGTAGACATTTTCTGGCCCATCGTACACCTTCTAGTGTGAGTGTTTCTTTTGAACCATCTTGAAAGCCTATGGTTGCTTTTTGTGCTGTAGTGTCCAATACAACGGCAAGATCCCATTTTTCAAGCATGCCTTTTGGTGTTTGAATTTTGTTTAATGATTCTTCCCATTCTTTCATATTTTTTAATGAAGCAATTCTGCCGCGATAACCGTGCCTTTTATCATAGGCCATTAAACCGTTACGTAATGATTGTTCAGCTAAGGCTTGTAATTTTGGATCAACGCTTGTTTTAACTGTTAAGCCACCTTGATAAAGACTTGCTCCACCATACTGTGCGTTGAGCTCGCGGCGTACTTCTTCTGCAAAAAATCGTGCGTCAACAACATCGTTATCACGCTTTGTTTGGGTGGTTAAAGGTTTTGCTTGGGCAAGCTCTGCTTGTGATTCAGTGATGTATCCATTGATTGCCATACGGCCAATGACCCAGTCACGACGCGCGATGGCGGCCTTATATTTTCGAGCAGGGTGGTAATTATTGGGCGCTTTCGGTAGGGCTGCTAAATAAGCTGCTTCATCAATACTTAATTCATCCAGTGATTTGTTAAAATAAACAAGCGCCGCGGCGACTACACCGTAAGCGCGCTGACCTAAGAAAATTTCATTTAGATATAATTCTAGGAGTTCATCCTTGCTAAGTGCTTTTTCCATACGCAGGGCCAAGATAGCTTCTTTGATTTTACGCTCAAATTTTACTTCATTTGTAAGAAGAAAGTTTTTTGCAACTTGTTGTGTAATGGTAGAAGCACCAACAAGACGGTTATTTGAGCCATAATTTTTAATATTTACAATGATTGCTCGCGCAATTGCTTTTAAATCAATGCCGTTATGCTCGTAAAAATTTTGATCTTCTGCGGCAATAAAGGCCTGTTTAACAATATCAGGCATTTTTTCGACAGGCATGAAGATGCGCCGTTGCTGTGCATATTCCGCCATAAGGCGCCCATCACCAGCATATATGCGTGTGATAATAGAGGGTTCATAAGATTTCAACTGGCTGTAATCGGGTAAATCTTTGCTGTAGTGGCTAATTACAAAGGATACGCCAGCGATTCCACCAATGAGAGCTAAAAGCCCAATGGAAAGTAGTGCTAAAAATATTGACCTAAAGATTTTCATGAAAGTCTTTATGACACAGCTTTAAGGCAAGGAAAAGGCGCAAAATTTGTCTGGGGCTTTATGAAATTAAGCGGTAAAGCCTGCGTGCTTTGTAATAGGGCCTTCAGCGCGCCCATGAATGAATTGTTCAACATATTCATTTCCAGAGTTGTAAAGACTATCAACAGGGCCGGTCCAAATGATCTTGCCGTCATAAATCATTGCAACGTGGTCTGCTATTTTCTTTGCTGATGCCATGTCATGTGTGATGGATAGAGCTGTCGCCCCAAGATCTTTTACGCACTCAACGATTAAATCATTGATGACATCAGCCATAATAGGGTCGAGGCCAGTCGTTGGTTCATCAAAGAAAATGATTTCTGGGCTTGTTGCTATCGCGCGTGCAAGACTGACACGTTTTTGCATACCACCAGAAAGCTCAGCAGGAAAAAGATCTCCCACTTGTGGGTTAAGACCGACCTGACGTATTTTTTCGATTGCAATATTATGCGCTTCGTCCCTATTCATTTTTTTGCCTTGAATAAGGCCAAATGCAACATTTTCCCATACTTTCATGGAATCGAATAGGGCTCCTCCTTGGAAGAGCATACCAAATTTTCTCATCATAGAGTCGTGTTCATCATTTGTCATTTTGGCAACGTTTTGTCCGTCTACCTCAATGGTTCCTGAGTCAGGTGTAATGAGACCAATAATAGATTTAAGTGTGACAGATTTTCCTGTTCCTGAACCACCAATGATAACCATTGATTCACCTGTTGGGATATCAAGGGTAACACCATTTAAAACAACTTTATCGCCAAAAGCTTTTTTAACATTATCGAGTTTGATCTTTGGAGGTGTACTTGTTTTACTCATGAAAAGAACACCTGTGTAAGGATAAAGTTGAAAATAAGGATCAGAATGGATGCCGAGACAACCGCGTAAGTTGTTGCCGTGCCTACGCCTTGAGCGCCGCGGCCAGAATTAAATCCGTGGTAGCACCCCATCATGGAGACTAAGAAGCCAAAGACAGCCGCTTTGATGAGGCCTGAGATAACATCCATACGTTCTAGAATATCCCATGTTTGTTCAATATAGTTGCCAGAAGCAAAGCCAAGATCATAGATGCTAACGATATAGCCGCCAAAAACACCAATAATATCACCAACAAAAACGAGTAGAGGGAGCATTAATGTTCCTGCAATAACGCGCGGTGCGATTAGATATTTGAATGGATTGACGGATAATGTGACAAGGGCGTCAATTTGCTCTGTGACACGCATTGTTCCAATTTCTGCAGCAATGGAGGCACCAACGCGACCTGCGACCATAAGACCAGCAAGAACAGGGGCAAGTTCTCGTGTTATTGACAGGACAACAACGCCAGCAACCGCACCCTCTGCATTAAATCTTGTGAATCCAGTGTAACTTTGTAGCGCAAGAACCATCCCCGTGAAAAGAGCCGTCATCCCAACAACAGGAAGGGAGTAATAGCCAATATCAATGAATTGTCTGACAAGCAGACGTGGGTAGAACGGCGGTGTGAAACAATTTTTTGTGGCTTTACCGATAAATAATGACAGTTTACCGATACTTTGTAAAAAGCTAAAAATACTGTGTCCTATAATTTGAGAAAAACCAAGAAAGCTACAAATGATCTTTTTGGGAAGGTCTTTGATATTATTAGAGTTTAAGCCAGCTTTTATCATAAAAAATTTGTAACCTGTTTCTAACATCTTGAAAAGATTAAACTTTAGTATCAAAGCTCTTATTCAGCGCCAATATAGTAACGTTTATAGCGATTACCAAGGCTTGTGAGGATCTCATAGCCAATTGTTCCTGCTGAATGAGCCAGAGCATCAACGCTTTGATTGTGTCCTAGCACTTCGATCCAATCACCTTGTTTGAGGTTAGGTAGGTGGTCGATATCTATTGAAACAAGATCCATTGAAACGCGCCCTAAAACATTACAGGCCGTATCGTTATAATAAAGTTTGGCCTCTCCTGATTTTGAACCTGAATTAGAACGTAAAAACCCATCGGCATACCCTAAAGCAACAGTGGCCGTTCGCGTATCTTTTTTAAATGTGTGAGAGGCCGCATAGCCAACGGTTTCACCTTTTTTTACATTTCGAACCTGTAAGACACGCACTTTTAAATGCACAACAGGTTTCATGGGGTTTTTAAGGTGCGGTGTTGGATTACCGCCATAAAGCGCATAGCCAGGGCGCGCCAAATCATAATGATAACTCGGATCTGTGAATAGACCAGGTGAGTTAGAAAGGGATTTTTTAGCGTTTGGAAAATGCGTCGCAATCGCTGCAAATTTATCGGCTTGCTCTTGTGTGAAGGGGTGATCTTTGTCATCAGCGCACGCAAAATGGCTCATGATGAGCTGTAAACCTAAACTATTTAAAACACTTTGATCGTTGATAAGTGCGCGCGCTTCATCGGCACTTAAGCCCAAACGATTCATACCTGTATCGAAATGAATATAAGTGGGAAGCTTAGTATTTTCATTTTTGGCCATTGTGGACCATGCTTTGATCTCATGCGGTGTATTTAAAACGGGCGTGATGTTATTTGTTAGATACTCTTTTTCTGCGCCCGTGAATAAGCCACCTAAAACGGCGATAGGTGTTTTTTTGTCATGAACACGTAAACTAAGTGCTTCATCGAGTGTAGCGACAAAAATTTGCGGGCATCCTAAAGATTTGAGTTTGTTAAAGACCTGCTTGGCGCCAAGGCCGTACGCATTTGCTTTGATAACACCAGAAATCTCGCAGGTATCATCAGTCATAGCTTGAAACTGACGATAATTATCAGCCAGAGCGTTTAGATCAATCGTTAGGTGAGCGCTTGCCGTATTGCTTGCAATATTTGAAGACATTCTTAATCGTACCGTTCTTCGAGATCAGAAAAACGTGTTCTACTTGCATCGAAATAGAGGGGTACAGAGCCAATAGGTCCGTGCCTTTGTTTCACAATAATACATTCTGCTTTACTGGCGCATTCGCCTAAATCGCGTTGCCAATCGGCATAACGATCATTGAATTTTGCATCATCTTCACCTTGTTTTTTCTGTGGTTCTTCACGCGCTAAATAATATTCACGGCGGTATACAAATTTTACCACATCGGCATCTTGTTCAATCGAGCCTGATTCACGCAGATCAGAAAGCATTGGGCGTTTATCGTCACGTTGCTCAACAGCACGTGACAGCTGTGAGAGGGCAAGAACTGGAATTTGTAATTCTTTAGCGATGGCTTTTAGGCCACGGGTGATTTCAGAAACCTCATTTACGCGGTTTTCTGTTGATTGCTTAGAGCCTGATCCGCGCAAGAGCTGAAGATAGTCGATAATCAGAAAGCCTAAGCCATGCTGGCGTTTTAGGCGGCGGGCGCGTGTGCGTACTGCGCCAATTGAAAGCGCAGGTGTGTCATCAATATAAAACGGCACTTGTGAGAGTTTCTGCGAGGCTTCGACAAAGCGCCTAAAATCATCTTGTTGTAGGTTACCTTTACGCAAATCATCACCAGAGATATCAGCTTGGTCAGCAAGAATACGCCCTGCAAGCTGATCGGAGGACATCTCAAGAGAGAAGAAACCAACAACGGCACCTTTTTCGCCGCCACTTTCAGCGTATGCTTTGGCGGCATTAAAACCCATGTTGACGGCAAGCGCTGTCTTTCCCATTGATGGACGACCAGCGAGAATAAGAAGATCAGAATTGTGTAGACCGCCAAGCTTGGCATCGATATCTGACAGACCTGTTGTCACACCTGTAACGGCGCCATCAGCTTGCGCTGCTTTTTCGGCATGTTCAATGGCGATGAGCACAGAATCACGTAATGTTGAAAAACCACCTTGGCTACCACTACCATCTTCAGAAAGTTGGAAAAGCTTGCTTTCGGCATCTTCGATAATATCGGTTGCTTGTTTATCGATATCATAATGATATGCGTCACGTGTAACGTCCATATTCATTCGGATGATTTCCCGACGTAAATGACGGTCATAAATTGTTTGGGCATAATCCATTGCATTATTGAGCATTGGGACTTCTGTAGCGAGTTCTAATAGGTACTTTGTACCACCAACGGCGTCTAAGCTTTCATCTTTTTCAAAATAATCTTTAAGTGTTGTTGGTTTTGCTTCTAGGCCGCGTTCAACCATCTTTTCGATTGTTTCATAGATACGCTGATGCGTTGGATGAGAGAAATGCTCTGGACGTAGCATATCATTGATACGTTCTAGATGTTGATTATCAACAAGAAGCATACCGAGCAAGCCTTGCTCGGCATCGAAGTTATGGGGAAGCTCTTGATAGGTCGAAGCCTTATCATCTGGTGCAGCCTCATTGGCGGGCTGCGGCGCAAATGTCGCAATATCTGAAGTCATGATGATCCTTTATAAACACATCATAGCTTATCGATATAAAAACTGCCATAGCGCCCTGTGAATAACGGGGATGGAATGAAATGTTTAAAACGGATAATAAAAAAGCCCGCGATCACAATGATGCGGGCTTTTGAATTTTGTTGGGAAGAGTAAAGCTTACGCTTTTGTTTCTTCTTGTGCCTCAGGTGCTTCTTCAGCAGTTTCTGCGTCAGATGCTTCTTCTGCTTCTTCTGCTTCCGCAGCTGCTTCCGCTTCAGCGGCCGCTTTCTTCTCAGCGCGCGCTGCAGATTTAGCTTCTGATTTAGCAGCTTCCTCAGCGTCTTTTTCAGCCGCTTCTGCATTCGCTGCTTTTTCAGCTTCAAGAGCATCTTCTTCCATCAGATCAGCTTTCATCTCTTCTGATGAATCGTTTGCAGCTTCTTGTGCAGAAGGAGCATCGAAATCATCAGCGATAAGAGCTTTACCCGTTTTTTCCTGTTTCACAGCCTCATCATCAGTACGCGCGATGTTTACTGTGATGGTTACTTTTACTTCAGCGTGAAGAGCAACTTCAACAGGGATCAAACCGATCGTTTTGATGTTCTGATTAAGAACAACCATATTGCGTTCGATTTTATCTTTTGCAACTTCGTTGATTGCATCAGCAATATCACGACCTGTTACTGAACCGTAGAGTTGTCCCGTTTCACCCGCTTGGCGGATCATGATAACCTTAAGACCATCGAGAGCTTTGCCGCGCTTTTCAGCATCAGCTTTTTTCTCGTTGTTTACTTTTTCCAAAGTCGCTTTTTGACTTTCGAAGTAAGCAATATTGTCTTTAGATGCACGAAGTGCCTTCTTTTGCGGTAGAAGATAGTTACGGGCAAAACCAGGTTTAACATCAACGATGTCTCCCATTGCACCTAGTTTTTCAATGCGTTCCAGCAAGATAACTTGAGTAGCCATTTTTAAATTCCTTTCCTGCTGTATCTATTACGAGCGTTTGTCGTATTTGTTTTCGTATGAACGTTGCTCGCCTTCTTGACGCAAGTAAGGCAATAGAGCCATGTAACGTGCGCGCTTGATTGCTTGAGCGAGTTCGCGTTGCTTTTTGTTCGACACGGCTGTGATACGGCTTGGTGTAATTTTACCACGCTCTGAAATGTAACGACCTAATGTCTTAACGTCTTTCCAGTCAATCGCCGGCGCTTTATCCCCTGTGAAAGGGCAAGTTTTCTTGCGGCGGAAGAATGTTTTTTTACCAAAATCGGCCATTATGCTGCATCCTTTTCATCTGTGTCTCTTCCAGCTTTGTCCATGATTGCTGATGGACCTTCTGTTGGAGCGTCTAGTTTAATTGTCATGTAACGTAGAATATCTTCGCTTAAGCGCATTTGACGTTCTACTTCAAGAACTGGCGCTGAGTCTGTGTCTGATTCAATCAAGACATAGTGTCCGCGACGGTTTTTGTTGATACGATAAGCAAGAGTACGTAGTCCCCAATTTTCAACTTTAAGGATTTTACCACCAGCTTCTGTAATGATTTTCTCAAAGGCTGAAGTGACATCTTTTACTTGCGTATCACTCAGGTCTTGCCGTGCGATAAACACGGTTTCATAGTAAGGCATATTTTTCTCCTCTTGAGTTAAGATCCAATGGGCTTATTCCCACGGATTAAAGCCAATTTCGTACCTTTCGAATTTGGCGAGGTCATAGCTTTATGGGCTAATGAGGCGTGTTATAGGACTGAAATGCATGAAAATCAAGAAAAAAACCCGCTTTTTTGGCTAAAGCGGGCTTTTCAATTGGAATAATATTTATATTTCTTTAAAAATCGATGTGTTTCTAGTTCGTATTATTGTGTCTTTCAATGTAATTTGCCATGAACAAAGACCACGGTGTTTTACATTGTCTGTTATTTTCTCTTACACTAGCACGTCTTAGTATCTTACATAGTTGATCATATGTGAGATCAGGGTCTCTTAATGCTTTTTGAAACGAAGAAAGCGAATTGCTACTTGCATAGTCTGCATAATCGGCATTTATATGCGATTTACACATTATACGATAAGCGTCTTTCGTTTCCCTGAGCAGTTTTTGCATTTTTTCCTGTTTTACGTTCGTTTTCATTTCTGATGCCTCCTTATCGAGCGAGATTGTTTTCCCCTCTATCTCTCTCGTTTTTGCTAAAATTTTACTTTTAGCTCGAAACTACCAGCGTTCCCTTTACGGCGGTTTTTAAAGGGCGACCCAAATTTGCAATTTCATTATGCTTATATATATATACTAATTAGAGCAGATCTGCACTGCTTTTTTTGCATGTCAGCGTTAAGTAATTGGAATCTTTGGATTCTAATTGTGTATAAGATGTTTTGTAGTGGATGAAAAAAGTATGTAACGCTTGACCAGTAGGGTTTTTGATTCCATTGTGCGGGCTTAATTTTAATGAAAATAATAGATTTTAAGAAGAGTTAAAAACATGACATTAGCCTTTATTTTCCCAGGACAAGGGTCTCAATTTATCGGTATGGGACGCGACTTGTCCGAATCCTTTACAGAAGCGCGTGAGACCTTTCAAGCCGTCGATGATGCGCTGGGTTTTGATCTCTCAAATCTTATGTTTGATGGTGAGGCGGATGCGTTAAATATGACGGAAAATACGCAACCAGCTTTGATGGCGGTTTCGATGGCTGTTGTAAATGTGCTGAAAAAGCAAGGTAACATTGATTTTGCATCAAAATGCTCATTTATGGCGGGGCATTCACTGGGTGAATATGCGGCTTTAACGGCTTCAGGGGCTTTAGAGCTTTCTGATACAGCAAAGTTGCTTCGTTTGCGCGGTCAAGCAATGCAGCGCGCCGTACCTGTCGGTGAAGGCGCAATGGCGGCTCTTTTAGGTTTAGAAAACGATGTGGTTGATGAGATTTCTAAAGAGGCATCTGAAACAGGAATTTGCGAAATTGCTAATGATAACTCACCAGGGCAAATTGTGGTGAGTGGTCAGGTCGCGGCTGTTGAAGCAGCAGCAGCCTTAGCAAAAGAAAAGGGTGCAAAGCGCGCTGTTCTTCTTCCCGTTAGTGCGCCATTTCATTGTTCATTGATGAACCCTGCGGCAGAGGAAATGGCTGCGGCGCTAGCTGATACAAATGTTCAATCACCATCTGTTCCGGTTGTCGCCAATGTGACAGCGCAAGCTGTGACGGAGCCATCAGAAATTCGCGATCTTCTGATTCAACAAATCACAGGTCGCGTTCGTTGGAGCGAATCTGTTGTTTGGATGGGTGAGCAAGGCGTTAGCGAGATGGTTGAGCTTGGCGCGGGTAAAGTACTTTCTGGGCTTGTCCGCCGCATTAACAAAGACATCGCTTGTGATAGTGTTGGCACACCTGAACAGGTTGAAGCGCTAATTACGAAGTTGGGTTAATTATTTGATTAAGCGTGAACTCACTAAAACGTCTATTTTATTTGGTGCGTAATAGCTTAACTCTTTTAATTCCGCGATAAGCGCGTCAAATTTTTGGTCGGTAGCAACAACAATATCATCCAGTCCTAGAACGAGTCCCTCTTTAATTTTTTGATTGACTGTTTTTGCTTCTATTTCATTGAGGGTGATTAAATAGCTTTTCGATTTTCTGTGAACCTGCCGTAACATCATGCCCTCTAAATCGGCTTGTTTGTAGCGCTCTCGTAAACTCGTTTTTGCCGATAAAACAATAGGGCCAAATTCTTTACTATACGCCACAAAATCAAAATCGACATTGGGTACAAAAGATAATTTGGCTTGTACGTAAAGGGGAATAATTCCAGATCGATAAAAAATGATGGCAAGCAATCCTTCAAATACACTTCCATTTAAAACAGAAGATTCTGGTGTGTATCTGCTCCATAATGCTGCCATGAATTCAGATTCAGAGCTATATTCTATATCTAATATATCGGGATAGAGCGCATCAAAAATTTCACAGACTTTTGTCCCAGAAATTAATTGCAATTTTGAAAGTTTTTTAGAAATCGTCATGTTTGGTTTATTGTCTTTTGTATTTCTTTTGCAACAGCTTGGATGGCTGGAATAGCTACGGAATTACCCAATTGCTTCATGGCTTGTGTTTCCGAAACAGGGAAATAAAAATCTGTGGGGAAGCCTTGCATTTTAACTCCTTCTTTAGATGATAGCCTTTTTACAACGCCATCAACTTCATAAGAATCCCAATTTCTTCTATCTGTAATGTGGGAGCCGCGCCCGCCTACTCGAAGAGTATAACCTATTTTTTTTGGGCATTCGCCGCCCCAAATATCAGACATGCTTATTTTCAGTTTTTTAGGCTCAGGAAATGTAAAATATCTTTTATTTTTAAATCCCACCATAAAAAGTCGCGGTCTGTGTTGAGGAAGCCCAAAATCTGATGCTTTTACAACTTTGTAATGGAAAGAATATCCTAATTCTTCTTCTAGTATGTGTTTTATTGTACTAAATGTTTTGCCATCATCATGCTTTAATAAATGACGTACATTTTCTAAAAAAAACGCTTTTGGTTTTTTTGTCTTGATAATATCGACAATGTTAAAAAATAATGTGCCTCTTGTTTCATCAAATCCTTTTTTAAAGCCAGCTTGCGAGAAAGGCTGGCAAGGAAACCCTGCGCAAAGAACATCAAAATCTGGAATGTCTCTTGGATTTATAGCGGTAATATCTCCTGCAAAATTATTTAATTGGAATAAGTCAGGAGACAGTGTTTCTAAGTTATGTTTATAGGTTTCTCTGGCATGAAGATCCCATTCAGAAGCAAAAACGCATTTCATACCTAAATTGTGCATGGCTATATGAAACCCGCCAATGCCTGCAAATAAATCAATGAATTTGAGTGGACGCATAGGCGAAGGCATTTTCACTTGTGTAAACTCTTCATCTTTTTCAAGTATTTTAAAAGTCTTTGCCATAGTGTTTTAATAAGATGTTCTCATTATGATTAACGCTACATTAGCATAAAAAATATGATGTTAAAGAGACCTTGCTCAAAATAGTTTATATCATAAACGATTTATTTTGTTCTGTATATGTTCTTTTTGTGGTATATTTCTAGAATGCATGGTTTTACAAAATACCACCCCACAACAAATTTCCATAAATTTTGCAATCAAAAGACGTACAGCCAACATTTTTTGGCAAACAAACTGGGTTGGCGAATCACGCTTTATAAACAAGGGGTTATAACCCTATTAAAACACTCTTTTCTTTTTGTGCCTAATTGCCTACTGTGTTTTCGAAATTCTAAAGGAGAAAATGAATGTTTGATTTAACAGGTAAAACGGCTTTGGTTACAGGTGCAACAGGCGGCATTGGTGGAGAGATCGCCAAAGCGCTTCACGCACAAGGGGCTGTTGTAGCACTTTCGGGTCGTAACAAAGAAAAACTCGACGCGCTTGCGGCTGAATTGGGGTCAAACGTTCATACAATCGTGGCTGATTTGTCGAATTCTGATGGGATCGCGCAGCTTATTAAAGATGCTGATGAAGCGATGGGGCAGATTGATATTCTCGTTAATAATGCAGGGCTGACGCGTGATAATCTTTCAATGCGGATGAAGGATGAAGAATGGGACGAGGTAATTGATGTGAATTTGACTGCGCCGTTTAAGCTCGCAAAAGCATGTCAGCGCGGCATGATGAAGCGCCGTTTTGGCCGCATCGTCAACATTTCTTCTGTTGTCGGGACAACAGGTAATCCAGGTCAATGTAATTATGTTGCGTCAAAGGCTGGCCTTATGGGCTGGACAAAGGCGATGGGCATGGAAGTGGCTTCACGCGGTATTACCGTGAACTGCGTTGCGCCGGGTTTTATTGCTACGGCCATGACAGAGGCACTGACCGATGATCAAAAAACCAATATCAACAGTACAATTCCGATGAGCCGTATGGGTACGCCAGATGAAATTGCGAGCGCCGTTGTTTATCTTGCTAGTGATGAAGCCGCTTATATGACGGGCGCGACCCTTCATGTAAATGGTGGTATGGCGATGGTGTAAAGGGCGTGCTATACTTCCTCAACGTTCGTTGTTTTCTGTCGGATATAAAGGGATTTCACCTTGTTTAAAACACCCAAAATACTCACTTATGCTGGCGTTGTTCCGTTTTTTTTCTTAACTGTTTTGATGCTTTATCAAACACAATCTCAAATCGTTTTTGCGTTTTTATATCTTATATATGGTGGGTTTATTATCTCATTTCTTGCGGGTTCACACTGGAAGCAAGCTGTTATGAATAAAGATGATGGCTTACAAATTTTATGTATGATGCCGACAATTTTGGCGGTGTTCATTATTATTCTGGGCATGGTTTTTAATCCAGTTTGGATGTTACCAATGTTGATGGTGTTGTTTGTGTGGCTTTATCGTCTTGATACAAAATTATCAGGCGATGTCGGTTTAGAGTATTTGTTGATACGCCGTAATGTAACAGTTTTGTTTTGTACTTTAGTTATTATTTCCTTTGCGGTGTCTTATGAATTCTAAAAATATTTCTGATTATGATCTCATTATTTTTGATTGTGATGGAACGTTGGTAGATAGCGAATATCTTAATAATAAAGTGTCTGCGGATTTATTAAATGATTTTGGTTTAAAACAATATACGCCAGAAAATTTTATGGCGGAGTTTACTGGATTTACGTGGAGCGATATTCGACGCATTATAGAAACGCGCCACCAAACAAAACTACCAGACAATCTTATTACAACTTATGTTGAGTGGGTGAATGAATTATTAGAAGAGAATTTGCAGCCCGTGCGTGGCGCAATGGAATTCGTTGATGCGTGTCATCGGCAGATAAATATTTGTGTTGGCTCTAATGGTCAACGCTCTAATGTATTAAAATCTCTCGATATAGGAGGTTTTTCTCCAAAATACTTTTCCGAAGAGAATATTTTTACGCGTATTCAAGTGCCAGTTGGTAAACCAGAACCAGATCTTTTTCTTTTTGCCGCAGCGAATATGAATGCTCTTCCAGAGCGTTGTCTTGTTATTGAAGATAGTTCACCAGGGGTGGAAGCAGGTGTTGCTGCAGGAATGGATGTTTTAGGTTTTACAGGCGTTTCGCATGCGCCTTCGACCCAAGAAAAACGACTTTTTGAGGCTGGTGCGAAGGCTGTTTTTACCGATATTATCCACATTCGTGAATATCTAGACCTTTGAAATTATTATGATATTTATGATTTAAGTGATAAAAAGACGAAATTGCTTGCATTCAGGCAGTGGATTGGTAAAGTCCAGCCGATTTATGAATTAGACCTAATAACCAAAATTTAAGGGAAAAATAAATGAGTGATATTGCAGAACGCGTTAAAAAGATTGTTATTGAGCATCTTGGCGTAGACGAAGATAAAGTAAACGAAGGCGCTAGCTTCATTGATGATCTAGGTGCTGACTCGCTTGACACTGTTGAGCTCGTGATGGCTTTTGAAGAAGAGTTTCAAGTTGAAATTCCAGATGATGCAGCGGAAAACATCCAAACTGTTGGTGATGCTGTTAAATTCATTTCAGAAAACTCAGCTGCTTAGTTGTAGTTTGTCTGTCTATTTTTAGACGGAAATCTAACATATTATGAGACGCGTTGTAGTCACAGGAATGGGGATGCTTTCTCCGCTTGGCCTTGGGGTTGATCGGAATTGGGATTCTATTACAGCTGGCAAAAGTGGTTTATCAAAGATTGAACATTTTGACGCGTCTGATTTTTCTTCAAAAATTGCAGGAGTTGTTCCAAAGACGACTGATGAAAATCCAACAAATGGTGCATTTAATGTCGATCTTGTTGTCTCTGCTAAAGAACAAAGAAAAATAGATCCTTTTATTAGTTACGGTATTGCCGCCGCAGATGAAGCTATCGCAGATTCTGGTTGGAATCCTGAAACAGATGAACAAAAAGAGCGCACAGGTGTTCTTATCGGTTCGGGTATTGGTGGTTTAAGCACTATATATGACAGTTCTATTACGCTTCATGAGCGTGGGCCGCGTCGTTTATCACCATTTTGTATTCCGGCGATGTTGATTAACTTAATTTCTGGCCATGTGTCTATCCGTCATGGTTTTAAAGGACCTAATCACTCAGTTGTGACAGCTTGTTCAACAGGCGCGCATGCGATTGGCGATTCTGCGCGTCTTATTATGCTAGGTGATGCGGATGTTATGATTGCTGGCGGCGCAGAAGCAGCCGTTACACCTTTAGGTGTTGGTGGTTTTGGCGCGGCGCGTGCATTGTCTACATCTTATAATGATGATCCAACAGCGGGGTCTCGTCCGTTTGATGAAGGGCGCGATGGTTTTGTTATTGCTGAGGGTGCAGGTGTTCTTGTTTTAGAAGAATACGAACACGCCAAAGCACGTGGCGCGAATATTTATGCTGAAATTATTGGATATGGCCTTTCGGGGGATGCATATCATATTACAACGCCAGCTGAAAATGGTGATGGTGGATATCGTGCGATGAAAGCGGCGTTAAAACGCGCTGAAACTAAGCCAGAAGATGTCGATTATATTAATGCCCATGGCACATCGACACCTGTTGGTGATGGCATCGAATGCACGGCGATTAAGCGCTTATTTGAAGGCCATTTAGATAATTTATCAATGTCTTCAACGAAGTCATCTATTGGTCATTTACTTGGTGCAGCTGGCGCGGTTGAGGCTATTTATTCTATCAAGGCTATTCAGACTGGTATCTTACCACCAACTCTTAATCTAGAGAATGTCTCAGATTCATGCCAAGGTTTGGATCTTATACCTAATGTTGCTAAGGAAAAGAAGGTGACAACTGTATTGTCGAACTCTTTTGGATTCGGCGGCACGAACGCATCACTTATTATGTCCGCCGTTTAATTTTTATTTTTTGAAATTATTATTTTTTATATTGGTAATTTCTTTTAGCCTTGCCATGTGTTTTTCACGATCTTCAAAATAGATGCGGTGAGAATAAACAATACCTAAAAATACCCAAAAATAGGTGAAGCGAATATTTTGATGCGGTATTCCAAATAAGAACACAAGGCCGAGCAATAAATAATATTGTCGTGGAACACGGTAGAAAACAGCATACACGAACATTAAGAAGAAAATAAAGCCGCTTATACCATAACTAAATAATAATGTGCCTAGTCCAGAATGAATTTCCTGTGCGCCAACTCCAAAGCGAGAGAAAGCCCCTTCACCTGCGCCATATAAGATGTAGTGAGGATATTTGATAATGCGGTCATATCCACGACCTGATGCACTATCATCGCTTTCAGTTCCAATATTGTTGATACGGTCGGCCACAGCAGAGAGCTGTTCAACTTGTGTTAATTTTTGACCCAATGTTTGGGGATCAATTACTTGAGTGATAATGAAGGCAAGAATGCCAATGAGGGCTAAAATTTTGCCAAAATTAGGCATGTTGGGTAAAAAGACAATTATGGGTAATAGTAATGCAGAAACGATCAATCCAGCCTTTGAGAGTGATAAGCTTTGTAAATAAAACAACATTGCAAAGAGCGCTAAGTCGAGGAGCGTGAAAGGTTGATCTCTTTTAATAACGATTAGAATACAGGCTGATAAAATACACCAATAAGCGAGCTGATTAGGATTGTTGAATGTTCCTGTATTGCGGAAAAGCTCAACTGTTCCAAATAAAGGCGCATAAATAAACTGAAAAACAATAGATGCTGCAACAGCAATGTAAATAAGGCGGTTCATCGTTTCAGGGCTTTGTTTAAACATAATGAGTGTGTAGTAAAAAGCGCTGAAATTAAAGATATAGTAAATACTGTGCTTTAGTAGGCGGTCATTTTGCAAAAAGCTGAAATGAATGAGGTTGATGGCTAATGTCAGAACGGCAAATAACATGCCGAAGAGAAAAACTTTTGATAAACCACCGCGGTGGCGGATCATTGCTACAAACAATGCTGGAAAGCCGCAGAAAAATAAAAGATAATCTGCAGGTTGTGGCAAACCTTTAGAAAATATGTAAACAGGTGATAGGAGAATGTATAAAATCCAAACAGCCGTAAAGAATAGCGATATACGCTCTTCTGGTAGAAAAGTGTTTTGATTGGGATTATTCCATTGCTTATAGGTAGTTGCGTATGAATTCATGTGAATAGATGTTTCTTTTCAAAACTATTGTGCCTAAAATAATGAAAAAAATCACCTGCTATATGCATTATTTAGGTAAATAATATTTTTATGCGATATTTTGATGAACAATTAACCAAACAGTCTGGTTTTTTCTTAGGCTTTTTATCTTTTTTGCTTGTTGTTTTTGCGGCGCTGGCTGTCATCTCTGGGGTAGCAATTAATAATTATTTTACTCAAGGGCCTTTATTAGAAAATAAGATTGTTATTATTCGCTCTGGTATGGGCGCTGGTGAAATTGCGCATAAGCTTGAAAAAGAAAATGTGATTGATAATGCTTTACTCTTTAAAATAGCGGTTAAGCTGAACCCTGATGATACTTATTTAAAAGCAGGTGAATATGAGTTTGTGCCTCATATGTCTATGGCCTCTATTATACAGAAAATTAAAGATGGTAAGGTCGTTGATCGTAAAATTACCGTGCGTGAAGGGCTGACGAGTTATCAGGTTGTGCAGCTTTTAAATGAGCAAGATTTTTTATCAGGTGAAATTAAAGAAATACCAGAAGAGGGTTCGCTGTTGCCTGAAACATATCAATTCACAAATGGTGATAAGCGTACTGATCAGATTAAACTTATGCAAAAGTCTATGAATGAGGTGCTTGATAAGCTCTGGGAAACACGTCAGGAAGGATTGCCGATTAAAACAAAAGAAGAGGCACTTATTTTAGCTTCTATCGTTGAAAAAGAAACGGGTGTCGGACAAGAACGGACAAAAGTTGCTGCAGTTTTTATCAATCGTCTTAAGAAGGGTATGCTTTTGCAAACGGATCCTACAGTTATATATGCGCTGACGAAAGGGAAGGTTCAAAATTCTGGCAAAGGGCCATTAGGGCGTCGTTTATTGCGTAAAGATTTGGAAGTGGATAGCCTATATAATACATATAAGTATGCAGGGTTACCACCCAGCCCTATTGCAAATCCAGGCCGTGCATCAATCGCCGCTGTTTTAAATCCAGATACTCATGATTATATTTATTTTGTAGCCGAT
>PANS01000060.1 GCA_002708415.1 Micavibrio sp.
AAAATCAATCTTAGGTGTCAGCCCCTACATTTTTGTTCTTCAATGAAACTGATCGTTTCTTGTTTTATATCTTCCCAATTAGATAAATTTTTCATGCTGTAATCTATATGAAAGCTCAGCCCCCCTTGATTAAACCTATGAAAACATTGAGGGTTTGGCGCTCCTCCGTCTCGGCACTGTATGAAATTTACTCGAGCGTCTCTTAAATTATAACCCTCTTCTAAATATAAAAATCGTCCTTTGGCCTTCGAAATATCTTTAGCAAACGTCAAACCATACTTACTGTGATCAGTCTGTTCGAAAGCTCTTAATCTCGACTGCAGGTTTTGTTCAGTAAAACCCTGCCACTCAACATCTAAAAGCAAGCTTGTCTTATTCCTCCAAAAGTCATCTTTTCCGATCTTTTCCAATTCATTGCTAGATATAGGCCTAAAGTCAGGTCTCATAAAAGCTAAGGAAACTGTGCTAGAATTAGGATCATCTCCAATAGGCATGTAAACCTTATCAATACATAAAGTTATATCTCCCACTTTTACTTTATGAATATTCGAAATTTGGCTATCGTCTTTACAACTGACAAGAACCAATAGCGTCATTAGAAATAAAAAAATATTTTTCATACGGTAATTCTACCAGATTGGTAGGTGTAAGTATCAAAGATAATTACTCAAAAAACTTTGGATTTATTACTTTGTAATAATAACGTGATTTAATCGTCTCGCCTTTTGATCGCACTGAATATGGATGAGAGCCAAACTGCTCATAGCCCATTCCTTCATATACTTCAATCGCACGCTCCATTGTTTCACGCACATCAAGGTTAATAACGGCATACCCTTCTTTCAGGCAATGTTTTTCAACTTCTTCTAAAAGCATTTTTGCTAAATGGTAACCCCGCGCCCATGGCGCAACAAAGTTTGTTGTTAAATGCACAACATGTCCTTGCGCTTCGTTATTTGACGGCGGCAACATAAGTTGCGTTGTACCACATATAACACCGTCAAGACGTGCGACAAATAACGTTCTCGTCGGTGCCGTAATAACGCCGCGCCAATATTTTTCTAATATCTCTCTAGAAGGGAGTTCAACCCAACCAAAACCACCGCCGCCTTCAATGGCTGCATCAGTTGCATCACAAAGATCATTCAAATCATTCGGCATGAGTTGTTCAACAACGCGTTCAACTTCTACGCTTGGATCTTCTGTTCTTAATTGTGTTTGATCGCTCATGTCATCCCCACTTAAGCTCTCGAATATGTTACGTCTTAATATCTATTTCTAAACGCTATAGCGCCTTAAATATTAGGTGTCCACCGTAAAAAACCTTCCAAAAGAGCAAGGCCATCTTGCTGGCTCTTTTCCGGATGAAATTGTACGCCTAGTATATTCGCCTTACCTACGATAGAAGTTACATATCCGTCGTAATTAGTCGTTCCTAAAACATTTTCCTTATCCTCTGATTCAAACATAAAAGAATGAACAAAGTAAAAATAAGGCGCGTTATTTTCTTTCTTTTTTAAAAATGGTGTAATTTCAACAGCTTGCTTTGTGTATTCAACTGTATTCCATCCCATATGAGGGATCTTTAAAGTGGGATCATTGGGGGTCATTGGTACGACTTTTCCGGGAATCCAGCCTAGTCCAGCGTGCTCACCATGTTCCAGTCCCGCTGTCGCCAAAAGTTGCATCCCAACACAAATGCCCAAAAATGGCGTTTTCTTAGTCAACACAGCCTCTTCCAGCGCCTCAATCATACCATCTAGCGCCTTTAAGCCATCCATGCAATCACCAAAGGCGCCCTGACCAGGAAGAACAATACGATCTGCCGCAGCGATATCCGCTGCATCACTTGTGATTTTCACGATAAAATCAAGGTTTTGTTCCGCAATGACATGCTCAAACGCTTTTGCCGCAGAGCGTAAATTGCCCGAACCATAGTCAATAATTACCAAAGTTTGTTGAGTCATGCTGTTAAATCCTTTATGAGCTTTATGTACAAAACTATGAGGCAAAAAACCATGAAAATCGGCTTTTACGACTGGAAGAATACAGATAATTCGACAAAGCAGCGCGTGATGCATCGCGCACAAGCCGATATTGATACCTTATTAGAACAAATAAAGCCTATCTTGAAAAACGTACAAGAAAATGGCGATGCGGCGCTCATTGAATATGCTGCAAAATTCGATAAGGCTGAATTAACATCACTGAAAGTGACTGAAGAAGAGTTCACTGAAGCCCGCAAAACCCTTGATCCAAAGGTAAAAGCCGCGATTGATCATTGCGCGGATAACGTGCGTAAATTCCACGCTGAACAGATGCGGCGTGTCGAAAAAGATCGCGAATGGCTGTTTGAGGTAGAGCCCGGTGTTTTTGCCGGCGAAAAAGTAACCCCTATCACTTCGGTTGGCCTGTACGTTCCTGGCGGTAAAAACCAATATCCTTCCGCCGTATACATGCTTGGTATTCCTGCAACCCTCGCAGGTGTCGAAAAGATAGTTATCACAACTCCTCCCCGTTCCGATGGTAAAATCGGGGACGCCTTACTTTATGCTGCAGAACTTTCCGGTGTCACAGAGATCTATAAGGTAGGGGGAGCGCAAGCTATAGCCGCACTTTCCTATGGCACGGAAACAATCCCAGCGGTTAAAAAAGTATTGGGGCCAGGATCCCCTTATATTGCTGGCGCCAAACAGCTCCTTAATGGTGTGATTGATCCAGGCATGCCAGCAGGGCCTTCTGAATCCATAATTTTATGCGATGAAAGTGCCAACCCATACAATACAGTGCTCGATATTCTTAACGAGGGCGAACACGGCCCGGATTCTGCCGCACTTTTGGTCACACATGATAAAATCTTAGCCAAATACGTACATGAAAACTTACCCATAGCCATTAAAGCCTTACCAGAGCCCCAAAAAGGGTGGCTAAAAACCAATATGGAGAGCTATAGCGGCATTATCTTGACCGAAAGCCTGCAAGATTCGATTGATTTTTGTAATGAATACGCAACAGAGCACTTGCTCCTAAAGGTAACAAATCCTGATGATGTTATGCCCCATCTTAAAAATGCAGGTGAAATCTTAGTTGGTGAGAATACCCCTTCATCCTTTGGAAACTATGGCATTGGCGTAAACCACGTCCTTCCAACCAGCGCAAATGCACATACGTACAGCTGCACCTCCGTTTGGGATTTCCTTAAACGCACCTCGATTGCCAAAATGGACGCTGAAGGCTTTAATGCTTTAAAAGAACCTGTCACAACGATGACAGATTATGAGGGCTTTCCAGCGCACGGCAATGTTATTCGTGATAGGAATATTAAAAACAGCGATTAAAGCGCCCCTTTGGTGCTTGGTAGCATGCCTGCGGCACGAGGATCCATTTCAGTCGCCATGCGAAGCGCCCTTGCGAACGCTTTAAACACACTCTCAATGATGTGATGGTTATTCTCGCCATAAAGATTTTCACAATGAAGCGTCATGCCTGCGGTCTGTGATAGGGCTTGAAAAAAATGGCCAAATAATTCCGTTTCCATCACTTCACCCAAACGATCAATAGTGAAGTTCACATTCCAAATACAATAAGGGCGATTTGATAAATCCAGCGCAACGCGCGATAGCGTCTCATCCATTGGCACGTACGCATGACCATAACGCGTAATGCCCATTTTATCACCCAGCGCTGTTTTTAGCGCCTCACCGAGAGCAAGCGCCGTATCCTCAACCGTATGATGCGCATCAACCTCTAAATCACCGTTACATTTAATCGTTAAATCAAACAAACCGTGACGTGCAATTTGATCAAGCATATGATCCAAAAAGGCCACACCAGTTGCAATATCACTCTTTCCCGTTCCATCAAGGTTTAAGCTTAATATAATTTCGGTTTCTTTGGTTTTACGATTTATTTCTGCTGTTCTACTCATCATTTTATTCCGCTTTTATATATTCAACGTACACACCATATACAGCAAAAATGCGGTACACTCAATTTTTGTTTATGAATAATATTATTTAAAGTTTATGCGTCGCGCGAAATTCAGCGCCTTTTCTATTTAAAGCCTGCACAGCTTCCGCCTCAGGAATCGCGAAACCTGCAGCGCCAACTAGACTGCCAGTGGCCACGCAAAAAACAATACCTATACTTGAAACTGTTAATTTTCCAGCTTGAAAAACGCGATCGGAGGCAGGCATCGCCTCCTCTTTCATTAAAGCCGTTATTATATTCTGCGCTGTTTCATAAGTTTCGTGCGCCGCGCTACATATAATCGGATTAGCGCTTATCGCATGTACAAAATGCTGACTGAGTTCATAAAGACTTTGTATGTCCATATAGCCTCCTTGCTCACACCCTGTTTCCAGAAAAAGATTAATTTATTAACTTATAGCATAGTTATGTATTTTAGTAAATGCTAGATATGCAAAAAATGTATTTTACATGACCTTAGTGCGACTGCTATGCCAAAGCATATAAATTCTCTAAAGATTCTAAGGAACGCAAGCATGACAACTATTTTAGCAATTCGTAAAGGCAGCGATGTCGTCGTAGCCGGAGACGGTCAGGTCTCTTTAGGTCCAACTGTCATGAAAGCCAATGCCCGCAAAGTACGCCGCCTTGGTAAGGACGAAAATATTGTGGCTGGCTTTGCTGGTGCGACCGCCGATGCCTTCACACTCTTTGAACGCCTAGAAGCCAAGCTCGAAGCACATCCGGGGCAATTAACACGCGCTTGCGTCGAGCTCGCCAAAGATTGGCGTACAGATAAATACTTACGCCGTCTCGAGGCTCTTATGGCTGTCTGTGACAAAGACACGTCACTTATTTTATCGGGAACGGGCGATGTTGTTGAACCAGAAGACGGTATCATTGGTATTGGATCAGGCGGAAATTATGCTTTAGCCGCTGCGCGCGCCCTTATGGATCGTGACGATATGGACGCAGAAGCCATCGCCCGTAAAGGCTTAAATATTGCCGCTGATATTTGTGTTTACACAAACAATAATCTAGTCATCGAAAAACTTTAAACATTGATAGATCAAATCAACAATATCCTGTTTTGGACTTGTCTATTCGTCCTGCTTTGGAATGCGTATTTCTTATTATTTAATAAAGGTGTCCCAAATTTACGTTCAAGCAAAGCCATTCGAGCCCAAGTTGTTGAAAAATTTATAGATGAAGCAAAAATCCTAAACAAAGATAGTATGATTATTTATGATATTGGCTGTGGATATGGTCATATTACACGAGATATGGCGCGCGCATTACCACAGGCTATTATTATAGGAATTGAGATTAATATCATCTCTTATACCCGTGCCATATTAACGTCAAAAATTCTCGGTATTAAAAACACGCGATACATCCGTAAGAATTTTCATGATGTTGATCTTTCTGATGCTGATGGTCTATATATGTTTCTTCTGGGGAGCTTAATGGAACAAATCCGAGGCAAGCTGGAAAAAGATTTAAAAAAAGGAACTTTGATTATATCTAATAAATTTCAAATCAATGGTAAATGGAAGCCAATAAAAACCCTTAATATTAACACCCTCGCTCCCAGCCAAAAAACAGTTTACATCTATAGAAAATAAATAAACAGAAGATACAAATACGATCATGAAAGAACAAGAAGACAACACAACTGTTCCAGCCTTTAGCCCACGCGAAATCGTGCATGAACTTGACCGCAATATAATTGGCCAAGCTGATGCCAAACGCGCTGTATCAATTGCGCTACGTAATCGCTGGCGCCGCATGCAGCTTCCCCAAGAACTGCAAGAAGAAGTTTATCCGAAGAACATCTTGATGATTGGGCCGACAGGTGTTGGTAAAACAGAAATTGCGCGCCGCCTCGCAAAACTCGCAAACGCACCTTTCGTTAAAGTTGAGGCGACGAAATTTACTGAAGTTGGTTATGTTGGTAAAGATGTTGAATCAATCATTCGCGATCTTGTTGAAGTATCCATTCATATGACTCGCGAAAAAATGCGTAAAACTGTAACGGCACAAGCTGAAGTTTACGCTGAAGATCGCGTTCTTGATGCTCTTGTTGGAAATGAAGCAAGCGACGCCACACGAGATTCGTTTCGCAAAAAATTACGTGATGGCGAATTTAACAACAAAGAAATTGAGCTCGATCTGCAAGATAATTCAAACCCTCTTGCCAATATGTTTGATATCCCTGGCATGCCTGGGGCTTCTGTTTCAATGATGAGCATGGGCGATATGTTCGGTAAAGGCATGGGCGGAAAAACAAAGCGGAAAAAACTTACGGTAGAAGAATCTTATGAAGTTCTTGTAACAGAAGAATCGGACAAGCTCCTTGATGAAGATAAAATGATCGCAACCGCGCTTGATCTTGTTCAACAAAACGGTATCGTTTTCCTTGATGAAGTTGATAAAATTGCCGCACGTAGTGATGCAAAAGGCGGCGATGTCTCGCGCGAAGGTGTCCAGCGTGATCTGCTTCCACTCATCGAAGGCACAACTGTTACAACAAAACACGGTACCATCAAAACCGATCATATTTTATTTGTTGCCAGCGGGGCGTTTCATTACGCCAAACCTTCTGATCTTTTGGCTGAGCTACAAGGACGCTTACCCATTCGTGTAGAACTTCGCGCTCTTACAGAAGAAGATTTTAAACGTATTCTTACAGAAACAGATTCATGCCTCATCAAGCAATATAAAGCGCTTATCGGTACAGAAGGTGTTGAGTTAGATTTCACTGACGAAGCCATTGATGAAATTGCCCGCATTGCTTTTGAAGTCAATGAAACCGTAGAAAATATCGGTGCACGCCGCCTTCTTACCGTCATGGAAAAACTGCTCGATGATATTTCATTTACCGCATCAGATCGTTCAGGTGAAAAAATTATTATTGATAGCAAAGATGTTTTAGAGAGCGTTTCAGATCTCGCCAAAAATGCAGACCTTAGTAAATTTATTCTTTAAAGGGCTAGCGCTCTCTGCTTACTTATTGGTGGGGCACCTTCTTGTTGCTCAATCATGCTTTCAAATGATGTTGGATAATTCCATTCTATTACATCAGAGACAGTATTAACCCATAAAACAGTTTGTAAAACAGGGGGGCGCTCACCTTTACCCGCACGCAGTGCTTCTTTCATTTTTCCATCTACATATGATGGATCCGTGACAACGCGCCCAAAAGCCAAAACCGCAGCACTATTATTTCCACCATCTCTGCTCACCATATCCTTTACCGTCGCTCGTGCAAATTCTGATTTAAATCGCAATACAACATTCGGTGTCATAGCTATTCCTTTTACATCAATTTGACCAGATGGTTGTGCGGGAATGCCGAATTCATCTGTCAATCTATGCCAGTAATCACGACGGGCCATTGGTTTGAAAATTACAGCCGCGTAAAATTCTTTTTGTTGCCAAGATTTAATAATAGATTGGCGCACTAACTCTTCTCGTTTCTTTTGATCATAAACGACTTTTTGTAGCGACTCATATTGACCGCCCAAATACAGTTTTTGCCGGGCCAAAAGGTCTGGGTCATACATGCTGGCATATAGTATTTTGCGAAGACGTGCCGCGCTGTGAACACTTTCTTCTACTCCATCCAATATAACAGGGTTAATACAAGCGCTCATGTTCATTAAAAACGAATACGAATGATTACCATGAGGCTTTGCTCGATATCTTTCGGCTAAATCGTCTATTTCCTGAAAACGTAAACGATGATCGCATTGATGCGTTGAATGATCTTTGCGATAAAGCACGAAGCGCGGTGGTAATGTTATCTGAACACCAGCGTCATATGCTTCCTGCTCCTTAACTCTCTTAAGGCGCGTAAAATGATCCTGTCCCTTTAAACAATCAGAGCAATAAAAATGATGTCTGTCTGGCGATAAATGACTAGGATCAGCTTTTTCAGCCATAATAGAGCCTGCCATTTCATGACGAACGGCATCATAAACGTGCGCTTGTATAATATGCTTCATCTCCTACTCCCTTTCGGTTTAAAGCACACTCTCTATAACAATATTACTACACTAAATTATCTATTACGCCTTAAATAAACGTACAGGGCGCCCGATCCGCCATGATTAGGGCGCGCTGTAACAAACTTTAGCACATGATATGACATCGGCGGAACACTTAACCACTCTGGAACACGCAACTTTAAAACGCCCTTTGACGGGGAAAGCCAGTTTTCGCTCGTTTTCCCTGTATTGCCTTTACCTGTAATCACCAAAAGACAGCGTTTTTCCTGATTTACAGCTCTTAAAATAGCATTTTCCAGAGCCTTGTGCGCTTGTGTTTGATTTAAACCATGAAGATCTAACGTCCCATCAATAGGCATCTTCCCTTTGCGTAATTTTTCATCTGTACGTCTATCTAGTTGGAAATGAATAGCAGACACGGTCTTTTCAGGCTCTTTAAAAACAGGCCTAACAGTTTCTGATGCACGGTCTTTAAAGCTTTTCTCTTGCGGCAGATTATCAGAAAACATTTCTTCTTCCTGTGCCCAATCTGTTTGGCGCATAGGGTCAATATCCTTGGTAAATTCCTTCCAAAGTAAAAAATCGGCTAAATCTGTATTCGTTGGCTTATCCATATTGCAATATATTTAACATCTTTTGTCTTTTTAACCAAAAATAAGGCATACTTTATAGCATGAAGCGCCTCACATACATCATATTTGCTTTAATCTTAGTCCTACCCTTAGACGTTCAGGCGCAACAAGTTAATGCCTCATCATCAGAAGATGTAGCCCTCTTATTTTACAAAACAGGAAGCGCTATTCCAAATTTTACAAGCTGGATTGAAGAGACGCCTGAATACCATCACACACCTTGGGCAAAACGTGAAAAGAAAATGCGGGCAGAGAAAAATAAACTCGCCCTTCGCTACCAAAATACCAGTCCAGAAAATGATCTTATAAAAATAAAAGTTCCTGTAGAGTTATCACTACAAATCATTGAGGAAAATACAGAAAAGCCCATACATGTTTTATCTTTAAAATTTGTAGGTGCAAATAATATTGACTATTTTCCTTACAAATTTATGGAACAAAATATTGCCGTTATCCCAACCAATTTAAAATTATTTAAAAACAATAAAATTTCGAAAAAGAAATTTATCGCTATAAAACCTCTTGCTGAAAAAGCAAGAAATAATATATTTTCAGCCATAATAGAGCTTCAGGCGCAAAATGTGGATATAACACAACCTTATAATCTAGATGGTATTGACCAATGGATATTTAGAACACGCATAGCTATATTTTCTGTTTTTGACTCAAAAAACAACGTTATTTGGGAGAGAATGGAACCTTGGTATACATCCCCAATAACAGAGAATTTAAATAATCTATATGATGGTCAATATAAGGAAGAACCTGAGTATATAAGTTCTCAATAGCCTAAAAACTTACCGATTTTGAAAAAATGAACTTTCAGAGTACATTAGAGATAGAAAGTGAAAGAGCTATGTTTTCAAATCTTGGCCCCTTATTCAAAACTGTATTCAGACAAGCTGAAGAAACTGACACACGCCAAGCTATTAAACGCGAAGAAAAAAAACAAAATCGGAAACGCAAAGAAGATGAAGAAGATCATCGTATAAGCGTTGATTTATGGGAAGACAAATCCAGCGTTTCTGTTGAAGCGCTTCAATCCTTTCTCATCACCTTTATAAAAGGCGAGACATTTCAAGAAGATTTAAAAAAATCTCAAGATAAAACGCCGCGAAATGAAAAGCCGCCTAAAGAAAATGCATCTACTTTTTCTGAAAAACAACGCGCGACAACAACGGCTCAACAACGCGCCGTATCAGCATATCAATCCATGAGTGATAAAATAACGCCGCAAGAGGGGCTTAATGAATCGCCATCTCTTCCTACAGCCGATGCTGATTTAATTGAATCAAAAGAAGCCAGGGATATCTACACACTAATCAAGGATCTTGATTATTTAAAAGAACAAGGCGTTACAGAAATTTTTATTGAACCAGCGGAGAGTTTTGTTGAAAGTTTGCGTTATGCTGTGTATTTACAAAAATTACGCCTTAAGCGGTAATTATACTAATAATCGATAGCCTTTTTCTTCCGTCACAAGAATTTTCGGTTCTGAAGGATCTTGTTCAATCTTTTGTCGTAAGCGATATATGTGTGTTTCTAATGTGTGCGTTTCGATATCAGGAACATAATTCCATATCTCTTTCAACATTTTCTCCCTTGAAACAGGAAAATCGCCTGCGGCATGCAATAAAAGAAGGATATTTCTTTCTTTTTCCGTCAAAATAACTTTTTTCACCCCATCATCACAAATAAGCGAAAACTCATAAGGGAGAAATATAAACCTTTGAATTTTAATCTCTTTTTCAAAATCGGGGACGGTTTCCTTTTTAAAAATATCTTGGCATTTACGCAAAAATTGTCCCGGCTTTAACGGTAAAAATACTTGATTAACCTTCAAAGGAAGGGGGGCAGAATCGCCTGCGTCTTGATAACAAAGAAATAAGATATTTTTTACGCCGCTATTGATGGCTTGATCTAATTTTCCCTGATCAACAATAGTTATCTCCGTGTCATGCTGAGCGCGCGTCTTTTCGTCAAAAACAGCCTCTAAGAGCTGCTTTACTGATTTTTGCAATATTGAGTTATCAATCAAAATATTAAACATCTAGGCGAAAATTACCTGAATCAAACGGCAAGAACAATCATTATAAAAATTTAAACAAGTAAAAACGCGCATAACATACTGATTTAACACAATTCTTCTTTTGGCATCCTGTTTGCAACATTTTATAAGGTATAAAGGATAAAAAATGTCTTATAGCTTCGATTTTGATGAACGTACAGCGGCCTTACAGTTCAAAACTGTAAAGAGCATACAATCTTGGAAAACGAAGTCCTACAACAACACTCAAGCAAAACAGGCAATAGAACTCGGATTTGAAAAGCACTTAAAGGCGACACAAGAAGAAACACGTACTGCCTTCGCCCCAACGGGCGATGACGTTGTTCGCCGTGACGGAAAAGAGCCGTACGCATTTCATGATGTCGTTGATATTGTTAATCCGCTTCACCATTTACCCGTAGTCGGCATGCTTTATCGTGGCATTACAGGCGACGAAATTAAGCCAGCATCGCAAATCATTGGCGGCGCTATATTTGGTGGCCCTGTGGGTGCGGTAACTGGTACGGTCAATGCCATTGCTCAAATTCAAACAGGTAAAGATGTGGCTACTAACGTTTTAACAATGGCCGGTCTATCGAATGATAAAAATGATCCGCCTATCTATAAAAATGATCCTGAAAGCCGATTAAACGCCGTTGCTAAAGCTTTGGAAAACAATGAGTCACAAACTGAACTGCCGGGAACAGCGCTGGCCTTTGTTAATCTGTCCGAAACGGGTCGTGGGTACACAAAAATAAATGCCGCCGAAGGGCGTACAGCCGGCAGTATGATTGTAAAAAGACAAGTTGCAACATACACAAAATTAGCACAACCCGCTCAAAATATTCCTGAAATTGATTTAGATGCGCCAATGCCTGCGCGCGAAAGAATAACTGAAGTTTCTTTATCGGCTATGCCGTCTAAAGAAAATATTTAACTCTCTCTGTTACCAAAAATTCCCGTCCCAACGCGAACATACGTTGCCCCGATAGCAATCGCTTGTTCAAAATCACTACTCATGCCCATACTCAATTCTTTAAACCCATTCTGATGCGCTAATTTCTTCAAAAATGCAAAATGGAGAGCGGGGGGCTCGTCCACCGGCGGAATACACATCAAACCAACAATATTTAAATTTTGTTCTTGGCAAAATGTAACAAAATCTGGCAATGTCTCTGGGGACACGCCTGCCTTTTGTTCTTCATCCCCTGTATTGACCTGAATAAAACAAGGCAAAAAGCGTTCTTGTTTTTTCATTTCTAAAGAAAGAGCAAGAACAAGCTTTTCACGATCAACAGTTTCAATGACATCAAATAAAGCCACAGCTTCTTTGGCTTTATTGGTTTGAAGGGGGCCAATTAAATGTAGCTTAAGATTATTATATTGTACCCGTAAATCCTGCCAATGCTCATACGCTTCTTGAACGCGGCTCTCTCCAAATAGGCGATGTCCAGCATTCAGCGCTTCTTGTATTTTTTCAACTGGCTGGCGCTTACTTACAGCGACAAGATTAATCTCTTCGACCTTTCGCGCATAGCCAAGCGCTTGTTTTTCTATCTTTTGGCGCAGAATTTTTAAATTTTCAGATATTTGGGTCATAATTTTTTAACGTCATTGCGAGTGAAACGAAGCAATCTTATTATTACGACATGAGATTGCCACGTCGCTCCGCTCCTCGCAATGACAGAACATCAAAAAAGCGCCATAAAAAAGAGCCGCTCGAAAGCGGCCCTTTAAAATTCTTATCGGTTAAATCAAACTTAGAAGTTGATTTGAACACCACCCATTACAGATGTTGCTTCAGTATCACCTGCACCAGCTGGACGATCATGATTGATTTGACTGATAGAGCCACGGAAAGTAAGACCAGGACCCGCAGTGTAAATAACACCACCAGTGTAACGCTGAGTTTCTAACTCACCAGTACCAACAGCAGTTTCATCATCTTGATCAAAGTATGATGCACCGAACTTGAATGGACCAGATGTGTAATCTGCGCCAACAACCCATGTGTCTGTGTTTTCTTGAGCTGCTGTACCATCGTCAGAGTCTTTGTAAACTGCACCAAGGCCGAATGCACCGATATCTAAATCAAGACCAACGTTCCACTCTTCGTAGTCATCGTTAGTACCAGCTTCGTTTTCGATGTTTGTGTAACCAGCACCAGTTGCGAAACCGATGTTGTTGAAAACACCTTCGTAACGGATCGCTGCTTCGTATGCTGCACCCATTGTGTTGTTTGCATCATCAGAAGCGAAACCTGTTGCGATGTTTGCAGCAGAGTTGTCGTTATCAGTACCAACATCTGGTGTATAAGACGCACCAACTTGGAAACCGTTAAAGTTAGGTGACAAGTAAGTCAATTTTTCTGCAACACCTGTTACATCTTGGTCGTAATCAAAACCATCAATATTTGTTGCACCAGCAGGCTGACGACCAGCGTTACCAGGTACTCCGCCAAAAGCTGTGTTACTATAGTTAACAGGTGAAATGTACTGACGGATACCGTCAATGTTTGAGTCAGCTGAAGGAGCAGCAACTTGTAGTAAGTAAGCAGCACCATCTTCAGAACCCGCATTCACGCGACCCCATGTACCAGACATATAGATGTATGATTCTTCGATTGTGTTTTGATCATCACCAGCGTCTACCTCTGTTTCAACTTGGAAACCAAAAGTAAGACCGTTATCTAGAGTTGATTCACCGTTAAAGTGAAGCTCTGTTTCACGTTGCATGTCGAATGAACGTGTATCTGAACCAACAGCGTCATCTTGATCCAAGAAGCCGATATAGTTTTTTGAGTGACCACCGATTGTTAGTTCCATTTGCGCTTGTGCAGGAGCAGAAGCGAAAACGATACCAGCAATAGCAGCACTAGCTAAAAGAGTTTTTTTCATTGTATTCCTCCAATTGAAAATACTTTAGTTTGTGTGCTTGAAATTGATCAGGATTGATCAATACAAGGTGTTGCCATCTGACAACGACCCTAGTAAGCCTCTAAATCATCATATCGTCAACGCGCTTTTTGCACAAAAACCACATTTTTTGAAAATTTGTGACATTTTTGCAACATTTTTTGCCATGGCGAAAACCGCAAGCGCCACAACAATCTACTCAAAGCAAGATGGATTGCTTGGCTAGCACTCGCAATGACGCATTCTTGTTAAACTCCACTTGAGAATGACTGCAGAGCATGATAATCAGAATATGAATTAAAGGAGACAATAAGTATGTCGCATATATATAAGACTCATTTTTTAACTCTTCTCATTATATTTTCTGGCGTTTTAATGTTAAGCGCTTGTGAGAATGCGCCAAAAGGCGAGGCAAAATACCCCACTGGCCTAGACCGCACTACAACGGGTGATGACATTTACGGCAAAAAAGAAAGTATCTTTGGCAAAGACGGGCTTGGTATTTTTGGCGGCAAAAAAGGCGATGCAGAAGATGGCTCCAGCGGTATTGGCGTTAATAGCTTCTTATGGCGCGCGTCTTTAGACACTGTTTCCTTTATGCCTTTAGCAAGCGCGGATCCATTTGGCGGGGTTATTATTACGGATTGGTATTCTTCTGAAGAAAAGCCAAATGAGCGCTTTAAAGTAAATATTTTTATTCTTGATAAGCAGCTTGTCTCCAACGGTGTTAAAGCAAAAGTCTTTAAACAAACGGCAACACGTTCTGGCTGGAAAGATGTTTCTGTTGCAAAAGAAACAGAGACGCAAATGGAAGACGCCATTCTAACGCGCGCCCGACAATTGCGCGTTGCCAAGCTAGCCGAGTAATTTAATTAAGATAACATTGCAGGCTTTCCGCTTTTCATTTCTAACAGGCGTGAGAAGCGAGGCTTATAATTATAAGTGAGCGACGAACAACGCACTAGAAATGGAAATAGGAATGACTGAACGGTACAACATTAAAGAAACCGAAAAGAAGTGGCGTGATGTCTGGACGGAGCGTAAATGCTTTGAAGTCACAGAAGACACCTCAAAGCCAAAATCCTACGTTTTGGCTATGCTGCCCTATCCATCAGGGCGTATCCATGTTGGGCATGTCCGTAATTACACATTATCTGACGTTGTTGCGCGCTACAAAAAAGCGAAAGGTTTCAATGTCTTAAATCCTATGGGTTGGGATGCGCTTGGTCTACCGGCTGAAAACGCGGCCATGGAACGCGGGACACACCCAAAAGATTGGACATACGACAATATCGCACAAATGAAGTCGCAACTCTTATCAATGGGGCTTGCCATTGACTGGAGCCGCGAAGTCGCCACTTGCGATCCTGATTACTATAAGCATGAACAAAAAATGTTCATCGACTTTTATAAAAAGGGTTTAGCCTATCAAAAAGAATCTGTTGTGAACTGGGATCCTGTCGAAGATACGGTGCTTGCTAATGAGCAAGTCGTAGACGGAAAAGGGTGGCGCTCTGGCGCGCCTGTTGAACGCCGCAAAATGTATCAGTGGTTCTTTAAAATCACTGAATATGCCGATGACTTATTAAAAGGGATCGAAGGACTTGATCGTTGGCCTGATAAAGTCCGCACCATGCAACATAACTGGATTGGTAAATCGACAGGCATGAATGCCTCTTTCCCAATTAACGGCACAGACGAAACTTTAGACATCTATACAACACGCCCAGACACGTTCTATGGCGCAAGTTTCTTTGCCATGGCTGCAGATCATCCTCTTTCTAAAAAACTCGCTGGAGAAAAAGAAGGGTTCGAAGATTTCATCCAAGAATGTCAATCTGTTGGAACATCAGAAGAAGCTATTGAAAAAGCAGACAAGCTTGGCTTTGATACAGGATACACCGTCACAAACCCTTTCACTGGTGAAGAGCTTCCACTCTTTATTGCCAATTTTATCCTTATGGATTACGGAACAGGCGCTATCTTTGGCTGTCCAGCGCACGATGCGCGTGACCATGAATTTGCCAAAAAATATGATCTAAAAATTGTTCAAGTTGTTGAAAGTCCAGAAGATACGCCAGATATTCAGGATGAGCCGTATATCGGCCCTGGAAAAATCATGAATTCTGAAGAATTCAACGGCATGGAAGTTGAAGAGGCTAAAACCGCTGTTATTAAAGCGCTAGAAGCTAAAGATATGGGTAAAGGCGCAACCGTTTACCGCCTTCGTGATTGGGGTGTCTCCCGTCAGCGTTATTGGGGCTGCCCGGTTCCTATGATTCATTGTGAGGATTGTGGCATTGTTCCTGTCCCCGAAAAAGATTTGCCTGTCGAATTACCGTACGATACAAACTATGACGAGCCTGGAAACCCGCTAGATCGTCACCCAACATGGAAAAATGTTGATTGCCCAGAATGTGGCAAAGCCGCACGCCGCGAAACAGATACATGCGATACTTTCTTTGAAAGTAGCTGGTACTTCCTTCGCTATCTTGATCCAAAAAACGAAGATAGGGGGTTTTCTGATGAAAAATCAGGATACTGGATGCCTGTTGATCAATATATTGGCGGCGTTGAACATGCCGTTCTTCACTTGCTGTACTCGCGCTTCTTCACCCGCGCCCTTAAAGCTTGCGGTTATGAAGTCCCTGATGAGCCATTTGCCGGTCTTTTCACCCAAGGGATGGTAACACACGCAACTTTCGAAGATAAAGAGGGCAACTGGTGCTTCCCAGCAGATGTTGAACAGCGCGATGGAAGTTGGGTTAAGGTCTCTGATGGCTCCTCTGTGAAACGGGGTGCGATTACTAAAATGTCAAAATCCAAGAAAAACGTCGTTGATCCTGAAGATATTCTCGACACGTACGGCGCTGATGCTGCGCGTTTGTTCATTCTCTCCGATAGCCCGCCAGAACGTGATCTAGAGTGGACAGAAGGCGGTATTGAGGGAGCATGGCGCTTTATCAATAAACTGCACCGCGCCATCACTGATACGGTTTTTGACTTGCCCGCAGCAGGAACAGCCCAACCGTCAGACTTTTCTGATGCCGCCAAAAAGCTACGAAGCCTAACGCACCAATCTATTGTCGGCGTTGCCGAAGATATTGACGCGTTTCACATGAACAAGGCCGTTGCCCGCATTCGTGAACTTGCCAATGCCTTAACTGGGTTTAAAACAAATAACGATGCCGATAAATGGGCGCTTCGTGAAGGATACGAAGCTCTTATCTGCCTTATAAATCCAATGATGCCGCATTTGGCTGAAGAAATATGGGAGACATTGGGACACACACAAATTCTTGCCGATACACCTTGGCCAGCACATGATGAAAGCCTTCTTGCAAATGATACGGTTACAATAGGCGTACAAGTAAACGGTAAAGTACGCGCCACAATTACAATGGCCGCCGATGCATCTAAAGATGACTATGAGAAAGTCGCTATGGAACAAGATGGTGTTCAAAAAGCGCTCGAGGGCAAATCCGTGAAAAAGATGATTGTTGTCCCTGGCCGTATTGTTAATGTGGTGGCGGGGTAATGTAGTATGGTCAAGCTGGCATCAAACCTAAAACTCTTTATGGTATATGTCGGCGGTCACACACCCACTTCAAATCTTGAAGTTCACGACATGCGCTTTGTTGTCGGCGAAACTATTGAAGATTGCTATAAAGAACTACAAAAGCAGTGGTGGGGAGATCCTGACACACTTCACCTTGATTGTTGGGGCGCGATAGAGCAAGTAGATGGATATGATGTATCACTTTCAACAAAGCCTTATTCTACAGAAAAAAATCTCTTTTTTGTTAATTTTGGTGGTTATAACCCTGAACAATTTGATGAACTCCATAAAAACATTCTAATTGTTGCACCCAATGAAGCGCAAGCCAAAGGAAAGGCCAAAGAAGACGTGATGCACTGGCAAGTGCCACACAAGGACACACTTTTTGATATCGAAAAAGCGCTTTGCCTCAATGAACAACTCGAAAAAGAAGGCCTTTATATTCATCTGGAAAAAAGCGATACTATCAAAGAATTTGCGTTCACCTGCACGTATAAACCTATTTCAGCCAAAGCGTTGGCCAAAAGAAAACAATGAAACTCTTATCCTTAATCTCTCTTCTCACCTTATCTGCCTGCGGATTTTCACCTGTTTACGGTACACACAGCCAAAGCGCACAGAAATCTGAAGCCAGTGCAACTTTACAGCAAGTACGCATTACACCACTAGCCAATCGTGAAGGGCAATATTTACGCAACGCCCTTATTGATCAATTTTACCGTAACGGCTATCCAACCCAACCCAAATATCAATTAAGCATTGGCGCGCTCTCTGAAAGAAAAACAGCCTTCGATATTACAATTGATTCTGAGGCAACGCGCTATCAGTTAAAGATTTCAACGACACTGAACCTTGTTGATCTTGCATCAGGAAAGAATGTTTTAAAACGTAGCATCTATGCCGTCAGCAGTTACAATGTTCTAACAAGCGAATTCACAACGCGTGTTTCCGAACAAAATGCACGTGAAGCAATACTGAACGATCTCGCCCGTCAGATTGAACGGCAAATCACTCTCTATCTTAACCAATAAAAACTCACGCCCAATGATTTTTATATTGACTTTTAAAGCCAATATTCCATATAACATAACTATTAAACGCTCTCATACGGCGTTTAGTCGTGGCATTTGAAGGGCTAGCTTGCACCACGTAAAAAAGGCTAAAAAAGCGCTATAGCGTACGAACCGCTATGGTCCCTTTTATTCAGATCGAAAGATCAAAAAGGAACCTGACGGTTGGATACGCTTTTTTTGTGCCTAAATCACGGCGCACTCAAATCTTCTCCAATATGTTCAGTAATTATAACCCGTCGCCTAACCGCGATAAAAATGGAGAAATAAAATGACGACAGACTATCAAGCCCCCGAATACCCCTTAGTTATAGCCTTTAGAACAGAAGCTGGATTCGATACCAGTCCTATAGAACTTCGACTAGTTGGAAATTTAAGTCCATACCCTGTAGTGGGCGCAAAAAATTCTGATGTCTTAGTCCTTGGTAATATCACACGAGAGGAATTTAATGCGCTCGGCGGTGATAAAGCAGTAAAAACTGCTATCCAGGCCAGTGTAAATGCCATTCGTCTACATAATGCCTTTCCAAAGGCTGCCTCTTCCAAAACGCAGGCATTTGCAAATGAATTAGTGCAGCCGCACAGTGAGAAAATCTTAGAAACCTTTAGTAATAAAATAGCCCCAGCCTGTAGCGCAGCATAAAGCTAAAAAACAGAGTGTGTATAAATGAACGATCAAGCCCATAAGTTTTTTATTATTGTAGATGCTAACGAACCTAATATTTTTGTCGATAAGCGCCTATCCGATCTCTTTCCTGACGGCAGATCATGTGTTGTCATGCCGCGCGAAAAATGGCCGAGCTATAAAAATATGAATTTAGGAAAGGCTGAAATTTCTCTTAACCTTACAGATAGAAAAATTCTTGTTTCCGGTTTTGACTTAGAGGGTAACTTCAAAACAGAACAGACTATTGAGTTAAGGGCTGATCAACCAGAAAATATGCGTTTTCAAATTCAATATGCTCTAGGGCAACTAGGAGCGCTTACACTTTCTAATGGTAAATGCTCAAGTTCTAAAAAACCGACTTTAAATTTATAAAAACTTCACACAAGCCGATAGTTTCTCTACACTGTTTTCACAATGAAATTAACATGGAAGCAAATTGAACCCTTCGTCAAATCGCCCGATCCTAAAGCGCGGGTGGTTTTAATCTATGGCCCTGATAATGGCCTTATGCGTGAACGCGCCAAGCTCATTGGCAAAACAATAACCCCTGACTTAAACGATCCTTTTAATGTTATCGCTTTAACAACCGATCAAATTAACGAAGATCCTGCGCGCCTTTCCGATGAAGCGAAAGCTTTTTCTATGATGGGCGGATCGCGCCTTATTCGCATTGAAAATGGCGCAGATAAATTAACGCCCGTTATTAAAGAATATCTCTCTGATCCGAGCAGTGAAAATCTTGTTGTTATCGAAGCGGGAGAGCTTTCAACGCGATCTTCTTTAAGAAAGCTATGTGAAAGTGCAAAAAATGCTGCCGCTCTTCCATGTTATGTCGAAGATGAACGGGGCGTTTCACAAGTGATCCGTCAAAGCCTGCAAGATGAAAGCCTTATGATTGATATGGATGCGCTTAATTGGCTTGCCGCTAATATTGCAGGAGACCGTGGTCGTGTCCGCGGAGAGATCAATAAACTCATCATTTATATGGGCAAGAATAAAAAGAAAGTAACAATA